>JANNLM010000153.1:0-3132 GCA_031396825.1 Gammaproteobacteria bacterium
ACCCAGTCGGCGCGCTTGATCACGTCGAGGTTGTGCTCGATCACCACCACCGTGTTGCCGTGGTCGCGCAGGCGCTCGAGCACGCGCAGCAGCTGGGCGACGTCGTGGAAGTGCAGCCCGGTGGTCGGCTCGTCGAGGATGTAGAGCGTCTGGCCGGTGTCGCGGCGTGACAGTTCCTTGGCCAGCTTCACGCGCTGCGCCTCGCCGCCGCTCAGGGTGGTCGCGTTCTGGCCCAGCGTGATGTACGACAGGCCGACGTCGATCAGGGTGTCGAGCTTGCGCGCGATGGCCGGCAGCGGCTTGAAGAACGCGCCGGCCTCCTCGACCGTCATGTTCAGCACTTCGTCGATGGTCTTGCCCTTGTAGCGGACCTCGAGCGTCTCGCGGTTGTAGCGCCGCCCGCGGCAGGTGTCGCAGGTGACGTAGACGTCCGGCAGGAAGTGCATCTCGACCTTGATCACGCCGTCGCCCTCGCAGGTCTCGCAGCGGCCGCCCTTGACGTTGAAGGAGAAGCGCCCGGCGTCGTAGCCGCGCTCGCGCGATTGCGGCACCTGCGCGAACAGCTCGCGGATGGGGGTGAACAGCCCGGTGTAGGTCGCCGGGTTGCTGCGCGGCGTGCGGCCGATGGGCGACTGGTCGATGTCGATGATCTTGTCGAGGTGGTCGAGCCCCTCGATGTGCTCGACCGGTGCGTGCAGCACCGCCGAGCCGTTGAGGTGGCGCGCGGCGTAGCCGTACAGCGTGTCGTTGATCAGCGTGGACTTGCCCGAGCCCGACACGCCGGTGACGCAGGTCAGCAGGCCGACCGGCACCTGCACGTCGAGGTTCTTCAGGTTGTTGCCGGTGGCGCCCTGGATGCGGATCTGCTTCTTCGGTTGCGGCGGGTTGCGCAGCGCTGGCACCTCGATCTGCTCGCGGCCCGACAGGTACTTGCCGGTCCACGAGGCCTTGTTCTTCTCGATGTCGCCGGGCGTGCCCTGGCCGACGATCTCGCCGCCGTGCACGCCGGCGCCGGGGCCGATGTCCACCACATAATCGGCCGCGCGGATCGCCTCCTCGTCGTGCTCGACCACGATCACGGTGTTACCGAGGTCCCGCAAGCGAACCAGCGTATCCAGGAGGCGCCGGTTGTCGCGCTGGTGCAGGCCGATCGACGGCTCGTCGAGCACGTACATGACGCCGACCAGGCCGGCGCCGATCTGCGAGGCCAGCCGGATGCGCTGGGCTTCGCCGCCGGAGAGCGTCTCGGCGCTGCGCGCCAGCGTCAGGTAATCGAGGCCGACGTTGTTGAGGAAGCCCAGGCGCGCGGAGATCTCCTTGATGATCTTGGCGGCGATGGCCTGCTTGTGGCCCGGCAGCTGCAGCTGCTCGAAGAACTTCGCGCCTTCGCGGATGGAGAAGTTGCTGATCTCGGGCAGGCGCGTGTCGTTGACGTACACGTGCCGCGCCTGGCGGTTGAGGCGCTCGCCCTTGCATTCCGGGCAGGGCTTGTTCGACAGGTACTTGGCCAGTTCCTCGCGCACCGCGTCGGACTCGGTCTCGCGATAGCGGCGCTCGAGGTTGGGCAGGATGCCCTCGAAGCGGTGCTGGTGAGTCGTCATGCGGCCACGCATGTCGGGATAGCGGAACGTCAGGCGCTCGTCGCCACTGCCATGCAGCACGACGTCGCGGTGCTTCTTCGGCAGCTTCTCGAACGGCGCCTCGAGGTCGATGCCGAAATGGGCCGACAGCGACTGCAGCAGGGCCCAGTAGTAGGGGTTGCGCCGGTCCCAGCTGCGGATCGCGCCGCTGGCCAGCGACAGCTCCGGCGCGGCGACCACGCGCTCCGGGTCGAAGATCTGCAGCACGCCCAGGCCGTCGCACTTGGTGCAGGCGCCGTGCGGCGCGTTGAACGAGAACAGCCGCGGCTCGAGCTCCGGCACCGAGTAGCCACAGTGCGGGCAGGCCATCTTCGACGAAAATACGAGGGAGTTCCCCTCTCCCGCTTGCGGGAGAGGGTCCGCGGCCGAAGGCCGTGGGGGTGAGGGCCCATGCGGCGCCACGTACACCAGCCCTTCGGCGATGCGCAGCGCCGTCTCGAACGACTCGGCCAGGCGCTGCTTGGCTTCCGGCCGCACCTTGAAGCGGTCCACCACGATGTCGACGTCGTGCTTGAGCTTGCGGTTGAGGCCCGGCGTCTCCTCGAGCTCGACCACCTTGCCGTCCACGCGCGCGCGCACGAAGCCCTGCGCCCGCATCTGCTCGAACACCTCGACGTGCTCGCCCTTGCGGCCGCGCACCACGGGCGCCAGCAGCATCCAGGCCGACTCGGCCGGCAGGGCCAGCACCTGGTCCACCATCTGCGACACGCTTTGCGCCTCCAGCGTCACGCCGTGGTCCGGGCAGCGCGGCACGCCGACGCGCGCGAACAGCAGGCGCAGGTAATCGTGGATCTCGGTGACCGTGCCTACGGTCGAGCGCGGGTTGTGCGAGGTGGACTTCTGCTCGATCGAGATGGCCGGCGACAGGCCCTCGATCGAGTCGACGTCGGGTTTCTGCATCATCGACAGGAACTGCCGCGCGTAGGCCGACAGCGACTCGACGTAGCGACGCTGGCCCTCGGCGTACAGCGTGTCGAAGGCGAGCGAGGACTTGCCGGACCCGGACAGGCCGGTGACGACGATGAGCTTGTCCCGCGGCAGGTCGAGCGAGACGTTCTTCAGGTTGTGGGTCCGGGCACCCCGGATGCGGATCGTGTCCATGCGGCGCAGCGAGCGAAGCGAACCGTCCATTTTACGCCCTCTGGCCATCAAAATAGGGACGCACATGATTAAAAAAGGTGTGCGTCCCCTTTTACCGGGGCGGCTGGCTCACGGGATGAGCCTTGTCAAAATTGCCCTCGGCCGCCGTGCGGCGTAGTCTCCCCGCCGCAGGCACGATCCTGCCACCGTCGCCCATCGGCGCCGGCTGAGCCAAATTCGAGAATGGAGACATGACATGGCACGTGGCGTAAACAAGGTGATCCTGATCGGCAACCTCGGCCAGGACCCCGAAACCAAATCCCTTCCCTCCGGCAGCGCGGTGACCAACATCACCGTGGCGACGACCGAGGGCTGGAAGGACAAGCAGACCGGCGAGAAGAAGGAAGCCACC
>JANNLM010000041.1:0-16327 GCA_031396825.1 Gammaproteobacteria bacterium
GCGTCGGTCTGCATCAGCTTGGCGATCTGCTGGTCGCCGAGCTGGACGTCGGCTTCGGACAGCTGCGTGCCGCGATAACGATCCGCCGGCGCGATGGCGCCGCTGAGGTCGCTGCCGCCGGGAATGTCGAAGCCGAAATACGCCACCGCGCCGCCGATGGCGACAGCGGCGACGGTGCCGATGACGACGCGCTGCTTCTGCTGTTGGTTAGCCATGATGTCCTCGAGAGCCCCCGAAAAAAGTGGTTTGCTTCAGTTGACCTACCGGCCAGCCGCCCAAAAGTTGGACGGCTAGGGCGAGCGGACCGTGACCGGCGTCACAACGCCGTGGCGGACCAGGTTCGCCTTGAATTCATTGACGTTTCCCACCACGAGCACCATGACCTCACCCCCGGTGGAGGCGATCACTATACGCCGGCCATCAATGGCGGGCTCCGGCGCGCCGGTCACGGAGGCCGACAGCGAGCCTGCGCCCGGCAAGTCGATGATCAGCTCCGCCGCTTGCAGCGGCAGCGCAAACTCCAGCGTGAGGGCGCCTGCCTGGCGCGTGACCGCCACGGTCGCGCCCGCCGGTGCCATGGTTCCGCTGACATCTTCGGGCGCGCCGCCCAGCTCGAGGCGCGTCAGGCTCAGCGCGCCGAGCGCGACCAGCACGCTGGCGGCCAACGCCAGTCCCAGGCGGTAGCGCGGCACGCGCTTGCTGCGCTGCGGAAAATGACGCAGCACGGAGTCGCGGAAATCCAGCGGTACGGCGGGCGCGGGCGCGTCGGCGAGAGCCCGCGCCACGGCGCGAAGCTGCTCCCGGCGCGTCCGCGCCACAGGGGAATTCTTCAGCGCAAGCTCGAGTTCGGCGCGGCCGGCGTCATCCAGCCGCCCGTCGAGCTCCAGGTTGATCAGTTCCAGCACACGCGCATCCATCAGGCTTCTCCGGCGTCCACGAGCCGCACACGCAGGCGCTCGCGGGCCTCGAACAGTCGCGACTTCACCGTCGCATCCGGCAGATCGAGCACGCGCCCGATCTCCTCGTAGCTCAACTCCTCGTAATGCCGCAGTACCAGCACCGCCCGGTGGTCTGGGCTCAGCGCGCCGAGCGCACCGCGCACGCGCACGCCGAGGTCGGCGGTTTGCGCGTCGCGGGCGGGATCGTCGTCGGCTGCATGCACGTCGGTCAGCTCCGTCTGCCGCCCGCGGTGCCCGATGACGTCGAGCGCCTCGTTCATCGCGATGCGGTACAGCCAGCTGAAGAACTTGTACCGGGAGTCGTAACGGTGCAGGTTCTCCAGCGCCTTGAGGAAGGCCGCCTGGGCGACGTCGCGCGCCTCCTCGCGTTCCCCGAGCATCCGGTACGCGAGGTTGAAGATGGGCCGCTGGTAACGGCCCACCAGCGCGGCGAAACCTCCGCCGTCGCCGTTCCGGCAGCGCGCGATCAGCGCCTCGTCGGCTTCCTCTTGGACCACTTACCGGCCAGCTTCGGAAAAGTTGGCGGGAGCGCTACGCACCGGCGGCCTCGATGCGGAAGATCTGGTCGAAGCCGGAGTAGCGGAACACGTCGAGGATGTGGGCGTTGACGTTGACCAGCGTCAGCCCGCCGGCGGCGCCGAGGCGCTTCTGCGTCTTCAGCAGCACGCCCAGCCCGGCGCTGGACACGTACTCGAGCTTGGCGCAGTCGAGCCGGGCGGCGCCGGTCAGCGCGTCGAGCGCGGCCTGCATCTTCGGCGCCTGGGCCGCGTCGAGCCGGCCCGCGAGCGCCAGGGTGCCGTCGGCGCGCTGTTCTATTTCCAGCATTTAGGTGCTCCCTGTGCGCTTGCGGAAGGAAATGCGGCTTTCACGGCCGGCGTAGTCGAAGGCGAAATCGTCCACCAGCTTGTGGATCAGCGGCAAGCCCAGCCGCCCCGGCGTGCGTTTCTCCAGCGGCGCGGCGAGGTCCACCGGCCGCGCGGCGGTCGGGTCGAAGCGCTCGCTGTCCGGGTCCACCAGCAGCACCGCCACGGCGCCGGGCTCGCGCGCCAGGCGCAGGCGGATTTTCGTCGCCCCGCCGCTGCCGTACTTGACCATGTTGGTAAACAGCTCCTCGATGGCGAAGTCCATCGCGAAGCGATCGGCGTCCGGCAGCTGGTGGCGCTGCCAGAACTCGCGCACCAGCGCGACGGCGGTCTCCAGCGCGGCGTTGGTGCGCGGCAGCTCGATCTCGACGGTGTCAGCGGCAGCACTCGCCGCCAGCCGGTGCAGGAGCACGATGGTCACGTCGTCGGCCTGCGCCGCGCCGAAGGCGCGCGCCTGATCGAAGATCAGTGCGGCGAGCTGCGCGACCGGCAGGCGGTGGTGCTCGCGCAGCAACGCCTCGACGCGCTCGACGCCGAACTCGCCGCCGTCCGCGCCCGGCCACTCGAACACGCCGTCGGAGATCAGCGCGACCACGTCGCCGGGCGCGAGCGCCAGCTTGCGCGACGGCCGCGCCTGCTCGACCGGAAACGCGCCGAGCGGAAAGGTGGTCGGCAGGCCGCGCTCGGTCGCGCGACTCGCGGCGCGGAAGTGCAGGATCGGTCCCTGCCCCGCCGCGTGGAACTCCAGCGTGTGCGCGCGGGCGTCGAGCACGCCGATGAAGCCGGTGACGAAGCGCTCGGGCGGCAGGTCATCGTTGAGCTGGTTGTTGACGTGGCGGTAAGCCGCGTCGAGGCCGGTGTCGAGACGCACCGCCAGCCGCAGCATGGCTTGCATCTGCGTCACCGACAGCGCCGGGCCGATGCCGTGGCCGGTGGCGTCACCCATCATCACGAACAGCCGGTCGTTCGGCAGCGCCGAGAAATCGAAGGTGTCGCCGCCGGTCTCGTCGGCCGGGTGGACCGCGCCGAACACCTCGTAGCCCGCCATCACCGGCATGGTGCGCGGCAGCGTGCCCATCTGGATGTCGCGCGCGACCGCGATCTCCTGTTTCAGGCGCTCGCCCGCGACCAGCGCCTCGATCATCTGCACGCGCTGCAATGCCACGGCGCACTGCGCCGCCAGCGCCGCCGCCAGCTGCTCGTCGTGGGCGTCGAACGTGCCGCGGCGCTTGTTGAGGATCTGCAGCACGCCGACCAGCGCGTCGTCGTGGCCGATCAGGGGCAGCGTCAGCATGCAGCGCGTGCGAAAGCCGCTGGCCTTGTCGACGGCCTGGTTGAAGCGCGGATCGGCGTAGCAGTCGGGCACGTTGATGATCGCGCGCGTGCGCACGCACTCGCCGACGATGCCGCGATCGGCCGGCATGCGCAGCGGCTCCATGCCGGTGGCGACGCGCATGACCACCTCGTGGCGCTCCTTCTCGTAGAGCCACAGCGAGCCGCCCTCGGCCTCGATCACGGCCTCCGCGGCACGCACCACTTCGGTGAGCATGGTGGCGAGGTCGAAGCGCGCGGCGAGCTTGCGCGTGACGTCGAGCACGCGCGTGAGCTCCTCCGGCCCGATGGATCGGGGCCCGACATCGCGTTTGGCCTCGAGCATCCGCCCCCCTCGCGCGCCGCAAGGGCGGCAGTATAGAGGCAGCTAGCGCTTGACCTTGTAGTCGATCCGCTGGAGGCCGTGGGCTTCCACCGGCTTGCCGTCCTCGAGCTTCGGCTTGAACTTCCATTTCCTGATGGCGTCCAGTGCGGACTGGTCGAACTCGCCGGGCGGCTCGGACCGCAGGACTTCCGCGTTGGCCACCGTGCCGTCCGCCGCGATCGTCAGGTACAACTCGACGAATCCCTCGCGCCCGGCCCGGGCGGCATTGCGCGGGAAAACCGGCTGGATCCGTGCCAGCGGCTCGAGCGGGTCGCCCGTGCCGATCAGGCGCTCCGAGCGCCGGCGCCGCGTTTCCTGCGCGGCTTGCTTGTCGCCGACCTCCTCGTAGGCGTATTCGAGCTGCGCGTAGGCCATCTGCAGCGTCTTTTCCTGGTCAAGCATGGTGCGTTGCTCGAGCCGGTCGACCAGCGCGCGATAACGCTCGATCGCCGGGCGCTTCTTGCCGGTCTCCAGGTCGAGCTTGGCCATGGCCAGGTCGATCTGCGACACCAACGCCGTATCCTCGCCGGCGCGCGCGGCCCGCGCGCGGGCCTCCGTGTATCTCGCCATGGCCCAGACGTATCCTTCGGTCTGGCGCAGGTCGTGCACGACGTCGAGCGACATGGCGACGGTGCGCCGGTCGTTCGGCCCCAGGATCCGCTCTGCCACTCCCAGCACGCGCGTGCTGTAGCGGCCGGCCTCCGGCGTGCCGCGGCCGGCGAGTCTCGCCGCTTCCTGCCAGACGTTGATCAGGACCGGTGCGTCCAGCCCCGCGTGGCGGACGATGTCCTCGGCGCCGCGGTCGATCTCGGCGAGCGCCGGTTGCTCGCCGCCGGCCTTGCGTCGCGCATCGGCGAGGTTGAGCAGCAGCTGGGCGTGAATCTGCGCGTTGTAGCTCTTGGTCTGCCGGGGGTAGAGGTCGAACGCCGCTCGCGCCAGGTCGGCGGCCTCGGCGCTCGGGCCTTTTTCCTTGATCATCGCCGCCGAGCGCTTGTTGGCGTCCTGCCAGTTCAGGCCTTGCGGCGCGTCGGCGGCCTGGACCGCGAGTGCCGCGAGCAGCAGCGCCGTGCCCGCCACGAGGCCTGCCGCGACGCGAGTCTCAAGAGTTTTCATCGACGCAGGATATAGCGCCGGCCGGCCAAAAAAAACGGCCGCCTTGCGGCGGCCGTCGTGTCCCTTGGCGGGAATCAGGTGCCCTTCTTCTTGCCGGCGACGTCCAGCCCGCGCCGCTCGAGCAGCGGCTTGATGTCCGGCGCGCGACCGCGGAAACCCTTGAACAGGTCGATCGCGTCCACGCTGCCGCCCTTGGACAGGAGCTTCTGGCGGAACGTGTCGCCGTTGGCGCGCTTCAAGCCGCCCTGTTCCTTGAACCACTCGACCGTGTCGGCGTCCAGCACTTCGCTCCAGATATAGGCGTAGTAGCCGGCCGAGTAGCCGCCGCCGAAGATGTGGTTGAAGTAGGTGCTGCGGTAGCGCGTCGGCACTTCGCTCACCAGCGCGCCTGCCTTCTGCAGCGCCGCCTTCTCGAACGCGGTGACGTCCTTGATGGCGGCCTGGCCCGCGGGCAGCTGGTGATAGGCCTGGTCGAGCAGCGAGGCGGCGAGGTACTCGGTCGTGGTGAAGCCCTGGTTGAACTTCTCGGCGGCCTTGACCTTGTCGACCAGCGCCAGCGGCATCGGCGCGCCGGTCTGGTAATGCTTGGCGTAGTTCTTCAGGATCTCCGGCCAGGTCACCCACATCTCATGCACCTGCGACGGGTACTCGACGAAATCGCGGGGCACCGCGGTGCCGGCGAAGAACGGGTACTTCACCTTCGAGAACAGGCCGTGCAGCGCGTGGCCGAACTCGTGGAACATGGTGTTGACCTCGTCGAAGGTCAGCAGCGTCGGCTGGCCAGTCGGCGGCTCGGGGATGTTCAGGTGGTTGGCCACCACCGGCGAATCGCCGAACAGTCCGCTCTGGCGCACGTAGGAGTTCATCCAGGCGCCGCCGCGCTTGCTCTCGCGCGAGTACGGATCGAACAGGAACAGGCCGTGGGCCTTGCCGTCCTCCTCGAACACCTCGAACACGCGCACGTCTTCCTGGTAGACCGGCAGGTCCTTGCGCTCCTTGAACGTCAGGCCGTACACGCGCTGGGCCATGTAGAACACGCCGTCCTGCAGCACGCGGTTGAGCTCGAAGTACGGCTTCATCTGCGACTCGTCGAAGTCGTAGCGCGCCTTGCGCACCTGCTCGGCGTAGTAGGCCCAGTCCCAGGCGGCGAGCTTGAAGCCGCCCTTCTGCGCGTCGACCATCTTTTGCAGGTCGGCCGCCTCGCGCCTGGCGTTGGCCACCGCGGCCGGCGCCAGCTTGGCGAGCAGGTCGTTGACGGCCTTGCGCGACTTCGCGGTCTCGACTTCGAGCACGAAATCGGCGTGCGTCGCGTAGCCGAGCAGCGCGGCGCGCTCGGCGCGCAGCTGCGCGATGCGCGCCAGCACGGCCTTGTTGTCGAACTCGTTGCCGCGGTTGCCGCGCTGCACCGACGCGGTGTGGATGCGCTCGCGCAGCGCGCGGTTCTTCAGGTTGGTCAGCGCGGGCTGCGGCGTCGGCAGGATCAGCGAGATGACGTACTTGCCCTCGAGCTTGCGCGCCTTGGCGGCTTCGGCCGCGGCGGCGATCTGCTGGTCGGACATGCCCTCGAGCTCTTCCTTCGTGTCGACCACGACGGCCGAGGCGTTGGTGTCGTTCTGCAGGTTCTGCGAGAACTGGGTGCCGAGCGTGGCCAGCTCGGCGTTGATCGCCTTGAGGCGGGTCTTCTGCTCCTCGCCCAGCTGCGCGCCGGCCCGCACGAAACGGATGTGGTAACGCTCGAGAAGGCGCGCGGCTTCGGCGTCGAGGCCGAGCGAGGCGCGCGCATCGAACAGCGCCTTCACGCGGGCGTACAGCTTCGCGTTCAGCGCGATCGCGTCGGCGTGCGCCTGCAGCTTCGGCGAGTACTCGACGTCGATCTTCTTCATCTCGTCGGTGGTGTGGGCCGAGGTCAGTGCGCCGAACACGGTATCGACGCGGTTCAGCAGCTCGCCGGAGCGCTCCAGCGCCACGATGGTGTTGTCGAACGTCGCCGGCGCCGGGTTGTTGGCGATCGCCTCGATCTCCGCCATCTCGTCCGCCATGCCGCGGTCATAGGCCGGGCGGTAGTGCTCGTCCTTGACCTTGTCGAACGGCGGGTATTGGTAGGGCAGCGTGCTCTTCGCGTAGAACGGATTCGACGCGGCGGCGTCCACCGGAGTGGCCTGCATGGCGGCTTCCCGGCCGTCCGAGGCGCAGGCGCCAAGCAATACGACGCTCGCGACGACGGCGGGGCAAATGATTGATTTCATGGCACTCCCGAGTGAAGGCAAATAGCCGGGCCCCAGCAGGGCGCGCGGCCGGTACTGGGTGATGCATCAAGCCCGCAAAAGGTTGCAGAGCGGCGATTCTACCGCCGGGCCCAGACGGAGTTACAGTGCGCGCTGCGCCGGCGACCTTGGGGCCGCCGGTATCCGTTCGGCGCCTTGCGTGGAGGATCCCATGAAAGCTGACGCACACTGCACCTTCCTTTGCTCTGCAATGCTCCTGGTGTTCGCGGCTCCGCCGCTGGCCGCCCAGGACACCGGCGACGACACCCAGGAACTCGAAGCACTCGAGGTCACAGGCACGCGCATCAAGCGCGCGGAGGCCGAGGGCCAGACCCCGATCCTCAGCATCGATCGCGACCAGCTCGAAGCCAGTGGCGTCAGCTCGATCGGCGACATCCTGCAGCGCCTGTCGGTCAGCAGCTCGGCGCTGAATACGAAGTTCAACTCGGCCGGAAACTTCGGCTTTCCGTCCGACAGCGGCGGCGTCGGCTCCGGCTCGACCACCGTGTCGCTGCGGAACCTTGGCGCCAAGCGCGTGCTGGTGCTGGTGGACGGCATCCGCTGGGTCAACGAGTCGTCCGCCTCCGGCGTGAACGCGGCCGTGGACCTCAACACCATCCCGTTCAGCGTGGTGGACCGCGTCGAGATCCTGACCGACGGCGCCTCGGCGCTGTACGGGTCCGACGCGATCGCCGGCGTGGTCAACATCATCACCAAGAAGAGGCAGGACGGCAGCACGCTGCGCGCCTACGCCGGCGACCACGAGACTGGCAACGGCGCGACGCAGACCGCCAACGTGTCGCTGGGCGGCAGCGCCAGCGGTTACGACTTCTTCATGGACGTCAGCTATTTCGACCAGAAACGCATCTCGTCGAACGACTGGGACCAGTCGCGGTTCCCGGTGCCCGGAACCGGCGTGGCGCTCGGCAGCTCGGCGATACCGACCGCGCGCACCGTGTTCAATGAGCCGACCAACAACGTCCAGGGCGGGCTTTGCCCGATGGTCGACACCGACGACCCGCCCGACGGCATCGTGGACACGGCGTTCTGCAACCTCGCCGGCAACGGCACCGCCGCCGGCCCCTCGTTCACGCCGCCGTTCAACAACACGGGGTTCCACATCTTCAATGGCGGCTCGCCGACCGGCGACCGCTTCAACTTCGCGCCCTTCAATCTGCTGCTGACGCCGTCGCAACGCTCGGCCCTGTTCACGCAGGTGCGCCGCGACGTGGGCGACAGCATGACTGCCTGGTTCCGCGGCATGTTCCAGTCGCGCGAATCGGTGAACCAGGCCGCGCCCGAGCCGATCTTCATCGGCCCCGGCGCCGGCACCGGCGGGCTGGCCGACACCATCGGCGTGGACAACGCGCAGGTCTTCAACCCGTTCCCGGACGGCGCGGTGAACGGCCCCAACTTCATCTTCGCCGCGCGGCGGCCGGTCGAAGGCGGGCCGCGCGTGTTCACGCAGAACGTGGAGACGCGCTACCTGTCAGCCGGCGTGCAGGGCAACCTCAAGTTGATGGACCAGAGTTATTTCTGGGACGTGAATCTGCTGAGCGGCCGCAACCGCGCCAACCAGACCGTGCAGGGCAGCTACAACATCGCCCACATCGCGCGCGCGCTCGGTGATCCCGCGAACTGCACCGCGCCGTGCGTGCCGCTGAACTTCTTCGGCGGCCCCGGCACCATCACGCCCGACATGCTGGCCTACATCTCGTTCACGGAGAACGATCGCAGCGTGCAGGGCATCGACGGCTGGTCGGCCAACCTGTCGGGCGGCGTGCTGCCGATGCCGGCGGGAACGCTCGAGATCGCCACGGGCGTCGAGCATCGGCGCCTGTCCGGCGCGTATTCGCCGGACGCCATCGTCACCGCCGGCGAAACCAATGGCGTACCGTCGCTGCCGACCAGCGGCGCGTACTCGGTGGACGAGTTGTACGCCGAGGCGCGTGTGCCGCTGCTAGCCGACGCATGGGCCGCCAAGCAGCTGGATCTCAGCGTCGCGCTGCGCTACTCCGACTACTCGACGTTCGGCAGCACCACCAACGGCAAGCTCGGCATCCGCTGGCAGGCCACGGACGAGGTGACTGCGCGCGCCACGGTCGCGGAAGGCTTCCGCGCACCGTCGGTCGGCGAGCTGTTTGGCTCGCCGGCGCGGTTCGACGCCACCATCGTCGACCCCTGCAACCGGCCCGTGGCCGACCCGGTGGTCTCGGCGAACTGCACCACGCTGGGCGTGCCCGCCGTCTACACGCAGGCCAACACGCAGATCTCGGTCGCCACCGGCGGCAACCCGGCGCTCGAGCCCGAGACGGCCGACAGCGCCACGGCCGGCGTCCTGTACAGCCCGGCCTGGGCCGACAAGCAGTCGTGGGCGGACCACATGGATTTCGAGCTGACCTACTACCAGCACGAGATCGACGACTCGATCCAGCCGATCGATGCGCAGACCCAGCTGAACCGCTGCGCCGCCACGCTCGACCCCGCCTTCTGCACCGGCATCTCGCGCGGCGTCACCGGCGACATCAACGGCTTCGACAACACGCTGCGCAACCTCGGCACGGTGGAGACCGAGGGCTACGACATCGGCGTCGCCTGGATCGGGCCGCCGATGGAGATCGGACAATTCGGCGCCAACTGGCAGTCCACCTACGTGGACACGTACGAGGCCGTGTCGAAGGCCACCGGACTGCGCGAGCCCAACCGGCCCGGCGTCGAGGTCAACGACAGCTCGATTCCGCGCTTCCGCTCGAACCTGCGCCTGTCCCTGCGTACCGAAGCGGTCGAAACCGGCTGGACCGTGCGCTACATCTCGTCGCTGACCGAGCAGTGCGGCGACGCCCAGGGGTTCGCGACCTGCAGCAACAACACCGCCGGCACCAACACGCTCGACGCGACCATGTACCACGACGTGCGCGTGAACTGGCACGTGCCGAGGGTGACGAACGTGCGCGTCAGCGCCGGCATCAACAACGTGTTCGACCAGGACCCGCCGGTGTGCGTCAGTTGCTCGCTGAATGGATACGATGCCTCGCTGTATGACCTGCCCGGACAGTTTGGATATCTCGAGGCCTCCGTCGGGTTCTGATCACCGGGCCCTGCGCCGCGTCCTGCTGGTCGCGGCGCTCGGCCTGGCGCAGTGCGGCGACAGTGGCGGGGGCGGCAGCCGCGTCGACAGCATCGCCATCGTCAGCGCGTATCCGCAGCTGACCTTCCCCGCCCCGGTGTTCTTCGCGCAAGCGCCGGGCGATCCCGCGCGCGCCTTCGTCGTCTCGCAGCTCGGCACGGTCTACGCGTTCGCGCACTCCGCCAACGCGTCCAGCAGCGCCGCGTTCCTGCAAATCCAGGGCCTGGTAACCGACGACGGCGGCGAGCAAGGCTTGCTCGGCCTCGCCTTCGATCCCGCGTTCGCCGCCAACGGCTACCTGTACGTGAACTACAACCCGAATTTCGACAACTCCGGCAGCAACCCGCGCCGCACGCGCATCGCCCGCTTCCAGGTGGCCGGCAACCCGGACGTGGTGGACCCGGCGACGGAAACCACGCTGCTCGAGTTCGAGCAGCCCCAGGATCTGAGCAACCACAAGGGCGGCTGGCTCGGCTTCGGGCCCGACGGCAAGCTCTACATTGCCAGCGGCGACGGTGGCGGCGGTGGCGATCCGCAGAACAACGCGCAGAACCTGAACACCCTGCTCGGCAAGATCCTGCGCATCAACGCCGACGGCAGCGTGCCGGCCGACAATCCCTTCATCGCCACCGGCGCAGACGAGATCTGGGCCTACGGCCTGCGCAACCCGTTCCGCGCGAGCTTCGACCGAGTCGGCGGCGAGCTGTGGGTCGGCGACGTCGGCCAGGGCCAGCGCGAGGAGGTCGACGTCGCGGTCAGCGGCGGCAACTACGGCTGGCGCAAGTTCGAGGGTACGCGGATCCACAACGCCACCGATCCCGACCCGGGCAACGCCGTCGCGCCGCTGTACGAATACGACCACTCCGGCGGCCGTTGCAGCATCATCGGCGGCTACGTCTACCGCGGCAGCGCGCTCACGGCGCGCGTCGGTCAGTACTTCTACGCCGACTTCTGCAGCCGTGAGGTGTGGGCCTTGCGGCGCAACGGCGCCGATGTCGACATCGATTTCATCGGCACCGTGCCCGACAACCCGAGCTCGTTCGGCGAGGACCTCGCCGGCGAGCTGTACATCACGGCGTTCGACGGCAAAATCTACAAGCTGGTGCCCGGCTGACCCCGAGCGGGCAAAAAAAAACGGCGGCCCTTGCGAGCCGCCGCAATCTCTACCTCCCTGCTTTAGTGCTTGCGCCGGCGACGCAGGCCGATGGCGCCGAGCAGCGGGGCCAGGAACATCCAGCCCAGTGCGCCGGCTCCGCCAGCGGGATCGGTATCCGGCTCGTCGTCATCGCCGTCGCCAGGGCCGTCGCTGCCCTTGCAGACGAACTCGGTGTAATCCTCGACCACGCCCGTCAGGTCGTTGCTGCTGCGCGCCGGGGCGACGGCGTTGAGGCCGCTGCCGCGCTTGGCGAAGCCGCGCGAGCAGCGGTCGTAGTCCTCGAAGCTCGTCGCCATCGCCGCCGACAGGAGCGCGTCGCGCGCCTCGACGTAGGTGGCGTCGGCCGGCGTCATCTTCAGGCCGCCGATGATGTAGTCCTGCATGCGCGACTGCGCTTCGCCGAACGACTCGCCCGGGGCCGTCAGCACGCCGACGTAGCACTCGAACACCTGGTTGGCCCAGATCTCGCCGGCCGCGTGCACCTCGGAGTTGGTCGCGCCGTTGCCGCCGTCGGGCGTCGGCTCGCCGTCGGCGATGTGCTTGAGCGTGTAGGCGTTGTCGTCGAACGAGGTCGAGTACGGCGCGCGGCGGATGCCGGCCAGGAAATTGTTGGCGACGTAGGTCGCCAGCGCGTACGGCTGGGTGAACCCGGCGTTGCCCGGCACCAGCTTGTCGTCCTCGCGCACCGTCAGCATGAAGGCGTTGATGTCGCCCCAGCCCTCGCTCATCGCGCCCGACTGCTGGTTGCCCGAGTCGGTGAGGCGGTGGTGCACGTAGTGGAAGAACTCGTGCGCGATGATCTGGTTGTCGAGCGTGCCGTCGGTGTCGATCGAGCCCTGGCGTTCCATGTGCATCGTGACCGTCTCGCCAGCCGCGACCCGCGCCTTCAGCGCCTCGCCGTCATCCTTGCGGATGATCACGACCGGGATCTGCTTGTAGAGCTCCTCGGTCGGCTGCACCGGTGCCAGCGGGACGTCGAGGTTGCCGATGTTGGTCGGCGGGTTGCCATCGACATTGTTCACCACGATCACGCCCTTGGCGCCCGAGGCCAGCGCGTACTGGACCTTGTAGGTGGTGTTGCAGTTGCCGCGATCGACCAGCGCGATCTTGCCCTGCAGCGAAGCCTGCGGCGGCAGCGCCACCGGCGCGAGCGGCAGCGGCAGCCCCTGCGCGGCGACCTCTTCCGGATACGGATAGGCCTCGCCACAGGCGTCGCTCGGCGACGCGCCCTTGCCGTCGTTGACGAGTTCGAGCGGCAGGTCGATGTTGTAGTCGGTCTGGCTGCCGTTGGCGATCGTCTCCCAGATCAGCGACGGTCCTGCGACCGGCGCCACCTGGTGCACGTCGCCCAGCAGCGGGCCGTCGAACAGGTACTGCTGCATGACCGGCGAGCTGCCGTCACCCGGCGTCGCCATGTTGGCGTTGTTGCGGCCCGAGGCGTCCTGGCCTTGCGCCAGGAGCGGGTCGGCCTCTTCGCCACCACGCCCCTTGTTGCTGGTCTGCGCGTTGCCGGCGGCCTCGTCGAAGCCGTGGTTGTACCACCAGTCGTGCAGCCAGTTGTTCATGTAGAACAGGTTCACGACCGCGCCATTCTTGGCGGCCTCGGTCGACGGATCGCCGTCGGCCGCGATGGCGTAGTCGAACGTGCCCGGCGACGTGACCTGCGCGCGCGGCTCGACGGTCGGCAGGCAGGAGTTCACCGGCGGCGGCACGGCGAGCCCGCCGGCCGGCGTGTTCACGCCCTGGTCGTACTGGTCGATGCAGGCATCCACGTTGTTGCCGGTGGTCTGCGTGGCGCCGTCCTCGAGCCACTTGTCGCCCGTGACGATGCCGGCGTGGTCGAGCGTGACCAGCTCGGTCGGCGTGCCGGTGCGCGCGGGCCGCGGGTTGCGGTTGCCCTGCGCCAGCGGCGCGTAACCGTTGCCGAGCGGCGAGTCGTAGGGCTGGTACAGCGGGCCCTGCGCGTCCGCGAAGGTGCGGTAGGTGAAGGCGTCGGACTTGAGGTCCTTGCGGTTCAGGATCGCGCCGTCGCGCGCCGACACCACCAGGCCGTAGGCCATGAGGTTGCCGTTGACCTTGGCCTTGGCGAACAGCTCGACGTAGTGCGCCGGCTCGAGGCCGCCGGCACGCGGGTACCAGACCTGCTTGGCGCGGGGACCGCGCTCGAACCAGTGCGTGCCGCTGACCAGCGGGCGCGCGTACCACTGCCAGGCGCCGACTTTCTGTTCGGGCACCAGCGCGCTCGCGCTGAGTGCGCCGCCGAGGCTGGTCCAGGCGGAGGCGATGGCCTGCGCGCCGCTGCGGTCGAAGGAGCCGAGCGCGGAGCCGTTGGCGAAGTAGCCGGACACGGCGATCGGGCGGTAGCTGCGATCGAGCATCACGTTCAGCGAGCGGTGGAACACCTCGGTGCCCGCGATGCGCTGGCGGAAGCGCACGACCGCGGCGCCGTTGCCGTTGAAGCTGGCGTCGGACACCTCGGCCGCGTCGATCAGGGCCTGCGTCAGGCGCAGTTCCTTGGATTCGTTGCGCAGGTGCGCGCGGGCGTGCGCGACCAGGCGGTCACGCTCGCTGGCGAGCGCGCCGACCGCCGCGACCGGCGCGTCGATGCGCGCCCACAGGAAGGTGGGCTGGCCGAGCGCGCGGTCGTACACGACCGGCTGCAGGCGGCCGGCGGCGTGCGTCGGGATGGCCCGGTCGGCGCCGGCGGTCTCGAGACCGAAGGCGTCGTAGTTGGGCAGGCCGCGCGCATCCGCGCGCAGCACCCAGGCGCTGGCGCTGCTGGCCGTGGCGTTGGCGGTTACGGCGGACTTGGTAACGCAGGCCGCCGACTCGGTGGCGGTCAGCGTCAGCTTGCCGCGGTAGGCGACCTGCTCGGTCGCCGTGAACGGGCACACGACCACGTTGTAGGCGCCGGCCTCGGGATTGGTGATGCCGACGGTTTCCTGCGGCGAGCCGCCGTCGCTGGAGCCGATGTGGGTGCCGTCGCGGTAGACGCTCAGCGCGAGGTCACGCGAGTTGGCGGCGACGAGATCCTCGCCCTCTTCCCACTCGATGTGGAAATCGGCGGTGACGTCGAATCCTTCGTAGGTCCCTTCGGGGACCGTCAGGGTGATGGCGTGGGCGTCGTCCGCCGCCTCCGGGCAGCCGACCCGCGTCTCTTCGGCGGCGAGCGAGCCGATGCTGCCGAGTCCGGACACGCCGGGCAGCGCAGTGCCAGTCCATTCGAGGACGACGGTCTGGCCGGGTGCGGCCGGGACGGTGGTATCGCTGGTGGCAGGCTCGGAAGCGCCGGCGGTAGCGAGCAGCAGGAGGCCAGTGGTCAGCGCGCTGGCGCTGGCAACGAAGGTCATTCTCGACATTGGAGCGACACCCTAATCAGCTCGAGACGATGCGGGTCTCGATTGGCCGCCCTCCCCACCGTCGCCCTGGATCTGTGCCGGGTCGCCGGGTGCGCGACCGGCGGCTTCCCGGTCAACGCGGGAGTAAGACTACAACCTGATGGGTGATTCAGGTATAGGAAAAACAACTCTACCTGGGCCGATGTATTTTCTTTGTTTATCAGCTACTTAACTGGTCTGACCAGGGGCCGGACCAGGCTCAGGTTTGCCGATAGACCTCGGCGCCGGTGCGGCGGAACTCAAGCGCCTTCTCCTCCATCCCCTTCTGCCGCGCGGCGTAGTCGCGCACGTCCTGGGTGATCTTCATGGAGCAGAAGTGCGGGCCGCACATCGAGCAGAAGTGCGCGAGCTTGGCGCCCTCCTGCGGCAGGGTTTCGTCGTGGAATTCCTTGGCCTTTTCGGGATCCAGCGACAGGTTGAACTGGTCGTCCCAGCGGAACTCGAACCGCGCCTTGGACAGCGCGTTGTCGCGCAGCTGCGCGCCGGGATGGCCCTTGGCCAGGTCGGCCGCGTGCGCGGCGATCTTGTAGGCGACGATGCCGGCGCGCACGTCGTTCTTGTCGGGCAGGCCGAGGTGTTCCTTGGGCGTCACGTAGCAGAGCATCGCGGTACCGTACCAGCCGATCTGCGCCGCGCCGATCGCGCTGGTGATGTGGTCGTAGCCCGGCGCGATGTCGGTGGTCAGCGGCCCGAGCGTGTAGAACGGCGCCTCGAAGCACTCGGCCAGCTCCTTGTCCATGTTCTCCTTGATCAGTTGCATGGGCACGTGGCCGGGGCCTTCGATCATCACCTGCACGTCGTGCTTCCATGCCACCTTGGTCAGCTCGCCGAGCGTCTTCAGCTCCGCGAACTGCGCCTCGTCGTTGGCGTCGGCGATGCAGCCGGGCCGCAGGCCGTCGCCGAGCGAGAAGCTGACGTCGTAGGCCTGCATGATTTCGCAGATTTCCTCGAAGCGCGTGTAGAGGAAGTTTTCCTTGTGGTGGGCGAGGCACCACTTGGCGAGGATGCTGCCGCCGCGCGAGACGATGCCGGTGACGCGATCCGCCGTCAGCGGGATGAACGGCAGGCGCACGCCGGCGTGGATGGTGAAGTAGCTGACGCCCTGCTCGGCCTGCTCGACCAGCGTGTCGCGGAAGATCTCCCAGGTCAGCTCCTCGGCCTTGCCGTGGACCTTCTCCAGCGCCTGGTAGATCGGCACGGTGCCGATCGGCACCGGCGAGTTGCGGATGATCCACTCGCGCGTCTCGTGGATGTTCTTGCCGGTGGACAGGTCCATGACCGTGTCGGCGCCCCAGCGCGTGGCCCACACCAGCTTCTCGACTTCCTCGGCAATGGAACTGGTGACGGCCGAGTTGCCGATATTGGCGTTGATCTTCACGCGGAAATTGCGGCCGATGATCATCGGCTCGAGTTCCGGGTGGTTGATGTTGGCCGGGATGATGGCGCGGCCGGCGGCGACTTCGTCGCGCACGAACTCGGGCGTGACGAGCTCCGGCAAGCGCGCGCCGAAGCCCTGGCCCTTGTGCCGCTTCAGGTAGCCGGCCTTTTCGTAACTCGCTCGCAGCTCCTCGATCCGGCAGTTCTCGCGGATCGCCACGTACTCCATCTCGGGCGTGAGGATGCCGCGGCGCGCGAAGTACATCTGGCTCTGGTTGCCGCCCTTGCGCTCGGCGATCCATTTCGCCCGCATCGGCGGCAGGCCCTTGAGCAGGTCGATGTGCGCCGCGGGGTCGCTGTACGGCCCGGAGGTG
>JANNLM010000053.1:0-1821 GCA_031396825.1 Gammaproteobacteria bacterium
TTGACCAGCACGTCGGCCTCGAACACCTTCCCTTCGTTGACGATCTTTGCCTGGCTGATCAGCACGTCAAATCACCCCATTTCGATTGCAGGACGGCCAGCGCCACCACGCCGGCGGTTTCGGTACGCAACACGCGCTGCCCGAGCGACAGCGCGGCAAAGCCGGCGAGGTCGGCCAGCTTGAGCTCGATCTCGGCCAGGCCACCTTCCGGCCCGACCAGCAGCACGACGGGCTGGTTCGGACCACGCTTGAGCGAAGCCGGCGCGGCCGTCGGCGCCAGCACCAGGCGCAGCGCTTCCGGCGGGCAGGCGCCCATCCAGTCGTTCAGGTCGATCACCGGCGCCACCTTCGGCACGCTGGTGCGCCCCGATTGCTCGGCGGCGGCGATCGCGATGGCCTGCCAGTGCTCCTGCTTGCGCGCCCAGCGCTCGGCGTCGAGCCGCACGACCACGTGCTCGGTCACCAGCGGCTGGATCGCGCTGACGCCGAGCTCGACCGCCTTCTGGATGGTGTAATCCATGCGCTCGCCCTTGGACACGGCTTGCGCCAGCGTCACCTGCAGCGGCGACTCGCGGTTGACCTCGCGGAACGCGAGCACGCGCGCCGTCAGCTGGCGCTTGGCCACGGTCTCGATGGTCGCGGCGAACTCGCCGCCGCGGCCGTTGAACAGGGTGATGGTGTCGCCGCGGATGCGGCGCAGCACGACGATCAGGTGGTGATAGATCGCATCGCCGAGAGTCATCACGGTGCTCTCGTTGAGGTCCATGTCCACGTAGACGCGCGGTTCGCTCATTTCACGGCCTGCTCGATACCCTCGATGGCGGTCTGGCTCATCAGCTTCACTTCCTCGCCGTTGAGGATATACGGCGGCATGAAGTAGATGACATCGCCCAGCGGGCGCAGCAGCACGCCCTTGGACAGGCCGTACTCGTAGACCCGCCGGCCGCGGCGCTCGGCGGCGGGGAAGGGCTTGCGCGCGCGCGCGTCGGCGGCCAGCTCGATGGCCAGGATCATGCCCTGTTGGCGCACCTCGGCCACGTTCGGGTGCTTGAGCAGGCCGGCGACGCTCATCCACAGCAGGTGGCCGTGGTTGCGGTTCTCCGCCATCCAGTCCTGCTGGCCGAAGATCTCCAGCGTCGCCAGCGCCGCGGCGCAGGCCAGGGCATTGCCGGTATAGCTGTGCGAGTGCAGGAAGGCCTTGCCGGCCTGCCAGTCGGCGTAGAACGCCTGGTAGATCTGCTCGGTGGCGAGCGTCGCGGCCAGCGGCAGCGTGCCGCCGGTCAGGCCCTTGGACAGGCACATCAGGTCCGGCGACACGCCGGCCCATTCCATCGCGAACATCCTGCCAGTGCGGCCAAAGCCGGTGGCGATCTCATCCGCAATCAGGTGCACGCCATGCTTGTCGCAGGCCTCGCGCAGCATGCGCAGGTAGATCGGGTGGTACATGCGCATGCCGCCGGCGCATTGCACCAGCGGCTCGACGATGACCGCGCAGACCTCTTTTGCATGGTGCTCGAGCGCCAGCCGCATGTGCAGGAACTGCTCGCGGCTGTGGTCCTCCCAGGACTGTCCCGGCGTGCGCGAGAAGCAGTCGGGCGAGGGCACATGGATCGGCTTCATCAGCAGCGGCTGGTAGGTGTCCCGGTACATGCTCGGGCCGCCGACCGCGAGCGCACCGAGCGTTTCGCCGTGGTAGCTGTTTTCCAGCGCGATGAAGCGGGTCTTGCCGGCCTGGCCCGCGTTGCGCCAGTAGTGGAAGCTCATCTTCAGCGCCACTTCGACCGCCGAGCTGCCGTTGTCGCTGTAGAAGCAGCGCGTCAG
>JANNLM010000066.1:0-8617 GCA_031396825.1 Gammaproteobacteria bacterium
GCTGGCCAAGCACCCGGCGGCGTTCGAAGCGCTGGCCAAGCAGCCGGCCGCGTTCGACGCCCTGGCGAAGAATGCCCAGGCGTTCCAGGCGCTGGCCAAGGATGCCAAGGCGATGGAAGCGCTGGCCAAGGACGCCAAGGCCTACGCTGCGTCGATGAGCGATGCCAACGCGTCCGCTGCGCTGTCGCAGAACGCCGAAGCCTTCGCCGCGCTGGCCAACGACGCGAGTGCGTTCGACGCTTTCGCCACGCAGGCCCAGTCGTTCGCCGCGCTGGCGAGCAACGCCCAGGCCATGCAGGCGCTGTCGATGGACGCGCAGTCCTTCGCCGCGCTGGCCAAGGACGCCAAGGCCTTCGACGCGCTCTCCAACGCCGCCGAGTCCTTTGCCGCCAACTCGACCGATGCCCAGAGCTTTGCCGCCCTGGCCTCGGCCGCGCAGTCCTTCGAGGCGCTGTCGCATGATGCCAACGCGATGGCCGCGCTGTCGCAGGAAGCCAATGCGATGGACGCGATGTCGATGGACGCGCAGTCCTTCGCCGCGCTGTCGCAGGATGCCGCCTCGATGGCCGCGCTGTCGCAGGACGCCGCCGCGTTCGACGCGATGGCCAAGTATCCGCAGGCGTTCGATGCGTTCGCCAAGCAGCCGGCCCTCCGCGCGCTGGCGCAGGATGCCGCCTTCGGCGCGATGCTGAGCAGCGCCGCCTTCCGCGACGCCGCCAACGCGCAGCAGGCTGACTAAGTCCTCAAGCGTTACCACGAAGGCCGCCCACCCGGGCGGCCTTCTTGTTTGGGCTATCCTCCGCGCGGGGCCTTGAACAACAAGAAGGGGCGGGGCATGCGAAGCACGGGGGTGCACGCGTTCGTGGCCGCGGCCTTGCTGGCCGGCGCGACCGGCGCGGCGGTGGCCGACGACCTGAACCTGAGCGTCCTCGAGACGGACGACCTGCGGCTGATCTACTTCGATCCGGCCCAGACCTACCTGGTGCCGCACGTGGTGCGCTCGTTCCACAACTCGCTCGAGTGGCAGCGCCGCGTGTTCGGCTGGGTGCCGTACGAGAAGACCACGGTGCTGCTGAAGGACTTCACCGACAACGGCAACGCCGGCGCGCGCAGCGCGCCGAACAACGCCATCAGCGTGGACATCGCGCCGCTGTCGCGCACCTTCGAGACCTTCACCTCGAGCGAGCGCGTCTTCATGCTGATGAACCACGAACTGGTGCACGTGGTGACGATGGACCAGTACGCCAGGCAGGATGCGCGCTGGCGCAAGCTGTTCGCCGGCAAGCTCAACCCGGAGTCGGCGCACCCCGAGACGCTGCTGTACTCCTACCTGACCGTGCCGCGCGTGACGGTGCCGCGCTGGTACCTCGAGGGCAGCGCCGTGTTCATGGAGACCTGGATGGCCGGCGGCATCGGCCGCGCCCAGGGCGCCTACGACGAGATGGTGTTCCGCGCCATGGTTCGCGACGGCGCGCACTTCCACGACCCAGTCGGCCTGGTCTCGGCCGGCGTGAAGCAGGACTTCCAGGTCGGCGTGAATGCCTACCTGTACGGCACGCGCTTCATTTCCTGGGCGGCGCTGGCCCATTCGCCGGAGAAGGTGCTCGAGTGGTTCAAGCGCGTCGACGGGACGAGCCGTTACTACGCCGACCATTTCGAGCAGGTGTTCGGCATGCCGCTCGACCAGGCCTGGCAGGACTGGATCGCGTGGGAGAAGACCTTCCAGGCGGCCAACCTCGAGGGCGTCAAGAAATACCCGATCACGCAGGTCACGCCGATCACGCCGGAGCCGCTGGGCTCGATCTCGCGCGCCTTCGTCGACGAGACCGCCGGCGTGCTTTACAGCGCCGTGCGCCGCCCCGGTGTGCTCGCGCACCTCGGTGCGATCTCGCTGGCCGACGGGAACATCAAGCACCTCGAGGACATCAAGGGGCCCGCGCTGTACAAGGTCACATCATTGGTGCACGTGCCGCAGAGCAAGCAGTTGGTCTACACCACCGACAACAACCTGATCCGCGACCTGGTGGCTTACGACCTCGCCACCGGCAGCTCGCGCCTGCTGCAGAAGGATGCGCGCATCGGCGATCTTGCGCTGTCCGCGCCGGACAACAGCCTCTACGGGATCCGCCACAGCAACGGCCTCGCCACGCTGGTGCGCCTGCCCCCGCCGTACGAGAAATGGAACCAGATCTACACGTTCCCCTACGGCACCGACGTCTACGACATCGACGTCTCGCCGGACGGCAAGCTGTTGTCCACGTCGGTCGGCGGCATCGACGGGCGCCAGCGCCTGGCGGTGTTCGAGCTGGACAAGCTCGCACAGCGCCTGGCGGTGTTCGAGCTGGACAAGCTCGCCGCGGGCCAGGCCAAGCCGCTGGTCGAGCAGGACTTCGGCACGGCCGTGCCGGAAGCCTTCGTGTTTTCGCCGGACGGCCGCTTCCTGTTCGGCAGCAGCTACTACACCGGCGTGTCGAACATCTTCCGCTACGAGCTGAAGACCAAGGCCCTGGAGATGGTCACCAACACCGACACCGGCATGTTCCGGCCGGTGCCGCTGGCCAACGGTGACGTGATCGCGTTCGCCTTCAGCGGCGCAGGCTTCCAGCCGGTGCGGGTGACACAGCCCAAGCCGCTGCAGGATGCGAGCAACGTGAAGTTCCTCGGCGCCGAGATCGCCGCGAAGTACCCGGTGATCCGGACCTGGGAGGCGGGCTCGCCGGCGCGCGTGGACTTCGAAAAACTGGTGACGCGGCGCGACAAGTACGTACCGCTGCGCGAGCTCGAGTTCGCCGCGGCCTACCCGATCGTCGAGGGCTACAAGAACTCGGTCGGCGGCGGCGCGCTGCTGCGCTGGGCCGACCCGATGGGCTTCGACAGCATCGAGCTGACGGTCTCGCACAGCCCGGACGAGGACCTGCCGGAGGCGGAGCGCAACCACGCAAAGGTGAAGTACAAGCACCTCGGCTGGAACCTGCGCGCGAGCCACAACGAAGCGGACTTCTACGACCTGTTCGGGCCGACCAAGCGCAGCCGCCGCGCCGATGCCTACGGCCTGGGCTGGGAGCGCGCGCTGATCTACGACAAGCCGCGCGAGCTGCACCTGGCGCTCGACCTCGACCACTTCTCCAACCTCGAGCGCCTGCCGGACGCACAGAACATCACGGCGACGTTCGACAAGCTGACCAAGGCCAAGGCCGGGCTGGACTTCTCTTACGTGCTGAACTCGCTGGGCTCGGTGGACGACGAGAAAGGCGTGCGTGCGAAGGCCGTGGTCGAGGCCAGCCAGGTCAACGGCGAGACCATCCCGCGCTACCGCGCCGGGCTCGATTTCGGCGTGCCGTTCGGGCCGGCGCACTCGACGATCTGGCTGCTGAATGCCGCCGGCATGGCCGACGGCGACCGCGCGGATCCGTTCGCGAACTTCTTCTTCGGTGGCTTCGGCAACAACTACGTGGACGACGGCGAGGTCAAGCGTTACCGCGAGTATTACGCGATGCCGGGTTTCGAGCTCAACGCGCTCGGCGGGCGCACCTTCGCCAAGTCCACGCTCGAGTGGAACCTGCCGCCGCTGGTGTTCGACCGTGTCGGCACGCCCGGCTTCTACCTGGCGTGGGTGCGGCCGTCGGTCTTCGGCACCGGGCTCGTCACCAACTTCGACGACGCGGCGTCGCGCGTGGAGGCGCAGAGCGCCGGCGTGCAGATCGACCTGCACTTCCAGGTCATGCACCGGCTCGACATGACGCTGTCCGCCGGTTACGCGGCCGGCTACATCGATCGCGTGCGCGTCGATGACGAGGTCATGGTCTCGCTGAAGATCCTGTGACCGCCGAGCTCGTGCTGCGCGCCTCGGTCGGGCTGCTGCCGGTGCTGTGCTTCCTGGCGGCGATGCGCTTCTTCGACTCTTACAAGCTCGTCCACCTGCGACCGACGCTGCTGATGATCGCTGCCGGCGCGCTGTGCGCCGTCGCCAGCTACTGGATCGGCGCCGCGGTCATCGACGGCACCGGCCTCGCGTTCAAGCCGTACTCGCGCTACGTCGCGCCGCCGGTCGAGGAGCTGCTCAAGGGCGCGATCATCGTCTGGCTGGTGGCGCGCCACCGCGTGGCGTTCCTGGTGGACGCCGCGATCAGCGGCTTCGCCGTCGGCGCCGGCTTCGCCATGCTCGAGAACCTGTTCTACCTGCGCATGCTGCCGGACGCCCCGCTGGGCGTCTGGATCGTGCGCGGCTTCGGCACCGCGATCATGCACGGCGGCACCACGGCGATGTTCGGTGTGATCGGCCTGATGCTGGCCGAGCGGGCGGGGCGGCCCGGGCCGGCGGCGTTCCTTCCCGGCCTGCTGCTGGCGGCGGCGGTGCACTCCGCCTACAACCATTTCTTCTTCTCGCCGGTGCTGGCCGCGGTCGGCATCCTGCTGGTGCTGCCGCCGCTGGCGCTGGCGGTGTTCGCGCGCAGCGAGGCCACGCTCGAGCAGTGGCTCGAGTCCGGCTTCGACGCCGACACGCAGCTGCTGGCGCTGATCAACTCCGGCAAGTTCGGCGACTCGCGCGTCGGCCGCTACCTGGAGTCGCTGCGCGCGCGCTTCGACGGCCCGGTGGTCGCCGACCTGCTGTGCTACCTGCGCACGCGCACCGAGCTGGCGCTGCGCGCCAAGGGCATGCTGATGCTGCGCGAAAGCGGCTTCGAACCCACCGTGGACGCGACCACGCGCGCGAGCTTCGACGAGCTCGAGTACCTGGAGAAGAGCATCGGGCCCACCGGGCTGCTGGCGATCAAGCCGTTCCTGCACATGTCGCGCAAGGATCTCTGGCAGCTTTACCAGATCGGCCGGTAGTGTCATCCCGAGGCCCGCTTCCTGTTCACCCTGCCGGGCTGAACGGCACCCAGTCGGGCCATTCGGGCGGGGTTGCGGCAACGCCGTCGCGATAACGCGCGACCTCACGGAATGGAGTGGCCGCGCGGCTGTTGTCGTAGTAGCAGGCCTCGTCCGACAGCGCGGCGGCCTTGTTGACCAGCGGCCAGAGACGGCGGTAGCGCGAACGGACTTTGGCCACCGGCACCGAGTGCCCGCCCTGTTCAGCGCGCAGACCGACGCGCGCGACGGACAGGTCCTCTGGCACCAGCACGACGTGCAGCGCGACGAGATAGCCGCGCGCCTTCGCCGTGCGGATCAGTTCGAGTTTCGACGGATGCGAGAACACCGTCTCCGCGATGAATGAAGTGCCGGCCGCGATGCGGCGGTCGCGCTCCTTCCCGGCCGCCGCGGCGGCGTCATGACCATGTGCTTCCTCGTCGCCCGGCCAGCGCTGGCGGGCGATTTCATCGGCGTTGACGAAAGGCAGGTGTGTCGCGGGGATCAGGACGCGGTAGCAGAAGGTGGTCTTGCCGGACCCGTTCGGGCCCGCAACGACGTGAAGGACCGGCACGGCCGGTCAGCGCCGCGCGGCGCGCTTGCGGCGCTTGGCTGCCCCTGCCACCCGGTAGGCCGCCTTGGGTTCGTGGATCGATACCCGTCCGTCGTCGCCGACCTCGGCGTAACGATAGCCCGTGGCGCCGTATTCCTTCGCGAGGTTCAATCCCGCGCGCAGGGCATCCATGCGCTCCAGCCAGGCTGCGCGCACCAGCGCCTGCTCCCGCGCCGGCAGCGCGTCGTATTGCGCGGCGCCCTCCAGGACGCGGCGCACCGCGGCAACCGAGATGTCGGGGCTGCGTTCGAGTTCCCGGCCGATGCGCGCCCAGTGGGCGATCTGCTCGGGAACGCTGCGGCTCATCCGTGCCGCGACCGGCTCGGCCGAACGAGTCAGTTCGGGATCGAGGCGCAGCGGGCTGGTGGGGCGGGACATGGCCTGCAGATTGTAGCAAAACGCTACAAATGGGCCAAACTCAACTGCACTCCGCCGCGACGCCCTGGCGCGCCTGCTCGCGCTGCGCCTCGTTTTCCCGGTCGCTGCGGTAGTGCCGCTCGCCCTGCTCGTCGACCGTGAACACCTTGCTGGCGGCCTCCAGCGCCGCGAGGCGCTGGCGCCACTGCGCGCAGCGCGCGGCTTTCTGGGCCTCGGCCTGCTCGGACTTCTGCCGCTGCTGGGCCTCGGCCTCGCGCGACTTGCCGACTTCCTCGCTGAAACCCTTGAGCGGGTCGGCGCCGTCGGAAGCCGGCGCCGGCGCGCGGGTCTGCACGCCGCCACAGTCGCCGTCCTTCGGCTTGGTCTGCACGTATTTCACGCGACCGTCCTTGTCCACGCACTTGTAGACCTGCGCGGACGCCAGCCCGGGAGCCAGCAACAGCAGCAACGCAATGCCGAGAAATCTCAAGATACCCTCGCGGTTCGCGAAGGCTGGTACTTTACGCGGATTGCGGACGGGAGCGGCGCATGGAGCGGGGCGAGCGGTTCTACCGGATGCACCGGCTGCTGAAGGCGGGAAGGTGCGTGCCGCTGCGGCAGTTCACCGACGACCTCGGCGTGTCGCGCGCGACCTTCAAGCGCGACATCGAGTACCTGCGCGACCGCTACGGCGCGCCGCTGGTGTGGGACCGCGAGCGCAGCGGCTACCGATATGACCTCACCCAGCCCGGCGCCGAGCGCTTCGAGTTGCCGGGGTTCTGGCTGAGCGCTTCGGAGATCCACGCGCTGCTGGCCATGCAGGCCTTGCTGAGCGACCTCGACGAGGGCCTACTGGCCGACCAGGTCAAGCCGCTGATGGAGCGGCTCGAAGGTGTGATTGAAAGCAGCCGCCTGCCGAAGGCCGAAGTGCGCAAGCGCATCCGCATCCTGCACCAGGGCGCGCGCCGCACCGAGCCGGCCGGGTTCGGCTTGATCGCGCAGGCGCTGCTGGCGCGCAAGCGCGTCGGCATCAAGCATCACAACCGCGCCAGCAACGAAGACACCGCGCGCCAGATCTCGCCGCAGCGCCTGGTGCACTACCGCGACAACTGGTACGTGGACGCCTGGTGCCACCTGCGCAACGGCGTGCGCACCTTCGCGCTCGACGCCATCGAGCACGCCGAGCTGGTCGACGAGAAAGCGAAGGACGTGGCGGAGGCCGAGCTCGACAAGTACCTGGGCAGCAGCTACGGCATCTTCAGCGGCGAGCCCAAGGCGACCGCGGTGCTGCGCTTCTCGCCGATGCGCGCGCGCTGGGTGTCGCGCGAGCGCTGGCACCCGCAGCAGAAGGGCAGCTGGGACAAGGAAGGGCGCTACACGCTGGAAGTGCCGTACAGCGACGATCGCGAGCTGGTCATGGACATCCTGCGCCATGGCAGCGACGTGGAAGTGCAGGGGCCGGCGGAGCTGCGCGGCCGCGTGGCGCAGGCGCTGAAACAGGCGGCAAAACAGTACGTTTAGCGGGGGGTTTAGCTGGGCTCACGCCCTGAGCCACTGCCCCCCGCAAGATGGTCCCAAGACAACGGAGACCATCATGAAAACTTTCACCGACCCCGACAGCTTCCCCGGCATCCTCAGCGCCATGACGCTGGCCGGCTGCCTGACCACCTTCGCCTGGATGCTCGTAACCCTCTGATTTCCTTTTGCGCCAAGGGCGGCGCTCCTGCAGACCCCTCCCACTTCCGCACCCCCTGCAGGGGCGCCCGCCTGCGGTTCGCCCGCTTCGCTGAACCCCCTGCTTGCAATGTGAGAGGCCTGTCACATCTGACAGGTGGCAAACGCTCCACACGGGTCTAAGCTTTGGCGCAGGAGAGAACGGGCAAGCGACCGGATCACCGGCCGGCCCGGAAGTAACAGGGAGGACTCATGAACACGTCGCTCATTGCGCGTCGCGCGGTCTGCGCTTCGCTGCTTGGGATCGCCCCCGCCGTACAGGCCGCCCCATTCGAAGTGGATGCCAACACCCTGGCGCTGTATCACTTCGACAGCGAAACCGTGGACCGAACGCCCGATTCCGGGCCGTTCGGGCTCGACGGTCAGTTGCAGGGCTCGGTGCTGCCGACGCTCGCGCCGGCGGTGGCCGCGGGCTATGGCTTCGCCTACAACTTCGACGGCGTCGATCGCGGCGCGGACAGCAGCCGCATCAACATGGGCCCGGATCCGCGGCTCGCCTTTCGCGGCCACCTGAACTGGACCCTCGACGTGGTGGTCTCGGTCACGCAGACATTGGCGGACGACGGCTACTTCCGCGGCATCGTCTGCCGCGCCGGCCCGGAAGGCGTCGACTACGCACTGTCGTACTCGTCCTGGACCAATCCGCTTCACGGACCGGAGCACGAATTCTGGTTCACCACGTCCCCGGCGTCCGGCAGCGACGGCTTGCCGCCGGAGTACACGTTCGCGTCGGCCAACTACACGGGCTACATGGAAGTCGGGCAGAGCTACGCAGTGCGCGTGACGGTCACCAACGGCGCCGTGGCAATCACGGTCAATGGCGCTCCCGGCAACGGCGGCCCCTACCCGCAGCAGCCCGGCGCCGTCATTCCGCCGAACCCGCCGCCGATCGGCGGCGAGCTGACCGTCGGCGATTCATGCCCGGAAGACAACGTCGTCAAGCCCAGCGAGCTGCAGATCGACGAACTGCGCATCTCCGACGTCGCGCGCACCGATTCGCTGCTGCCGGACCTGCCGCTGCTGCCCTAGTTTTCAGCCGGGCTTCGCGGCCTTGGCCGCGCG
>JANNLM010000076.1:0-2236 GCA_031396825.1 Gammaproteobacteria bacterium
GGATCAGCAGCACGAAGCCGCCGATGGTCGCGAGGCGCAGGTCGTCGGCGCCCGCCTTGCCGCGCAGGTAGATGGAGTCCTTGAGCTTCAGGCACAGCAGGTCGCCGCCCGGGTTCAGCGCCGGGGTCAGCGGGCTGCACAACTGCAGTTCGGAGTCGTCGCTGCCGCCGCGCAGCAGTTCGCCGGGCGCCGAGCCGGCGCGGAACGCCGGAGTGGCGCCCTCGGCGCGGCTCAGTTCGAGGCGCGTGCCGCTGTATCCTCGAGCGTGGCGAGGTCCTCGGTCGTGAAGTAACGCGCCAGCACCACGCGTGCGCCGGGCGCGCTGGCGGCCGGGCGCGAGGCGGTGGCGAACAGGCCGCGCGGAGTCGCCATCCAGCCCGACACGGCGGCAGCCGGGCCCGCCGCCGCACTGGCATGGCGCTTGAGGTACTGCGCGGTGGAAGCGCCGAGTGGGCCGACCGCGCCGCGTTCGACCGCGAAACCGCGCGCCGGCTCGCCGCCGGGGCCGAGTTGCGCGGCGGCGTGGACGGCCGCGCCGCGATTCTGCGCCGCCTCGATGACGCGCGCCGGCCAGTCGCCGGCCGGGCCGGGCGCTTGCCAGCCGCCGACGGTGCGCGCGGTGGCCTCGAGGGGCTGCACGAAGTTGTCGAGCCACAGCCGGATCAGGCGCGCGCTGGCGCGCACCTGGTTTTCTTCCAGGCGGCGGAAATTCTCGAGCAGGTAGCTGTCGATCACGATGCTTTGCCCGAGCACCCCGAGCAGCAGGATGCCGAGCAGCAGGGCCAACAGGCGAGCGCGCTGGCTCGTCTTCACGCCATCCATTCGTCCCCGAAACCTCGATCAAGGCCGCGGAATAAGCCCACGGCGAGTCCATGTTACCCGGCCGGCCGAGCGGGCATAGGCAAGAGTGACGGTGCCCCGGCCGCCCACCATCGGCTAAGCTCTCAAGGACCCGCGTTACGGACTTATCCACAACGTGCACTTGGTCCGCGCCCCCTTCCGGTCCTGCCCCCGCGCCGCCTCGCGCAGCCGGGGGTTTTCGCTGGTCGAACTGGTCGTCGTCATCGTCATCACCGGCGTCATCGCCTCGGTCGTCGGCCTGTTCATCACCGGGCCGATCCAGGGCTTCATCGACCAGGCGCGCCGCGCCGAGCTGGTGGACGGCGCGCAACTGGCGCTGACGCGCATGGGCCGCGACGTGCGCGGCGCCCTGCCCAACAGCGTGCGCATCAGCGGCAGCGCGCTCGAGCTGCTGGCGACGATCGACGGCGACCGCTATCGCGTCGAGCCGCCGGGCGCGGCCGACGATCGCCTGAGCTTCGGCGCCACCGACGCGGTGTTCAACACGCTGGCGCCACTGTCGCTGCCCGGCGGAGCGAGCACCACGACCGCATCGGTCGCCATCTACCCGCTGCAGCAGACCGGCGCCAACCCGTACAACGCCGCCGACGGCGTGATGACCGCGTCCGGCACGATCACCGTCGGGTCGGTCGTGAACAACGGCGAGACCGAGGGGCGCCTGCAGCTCGCCGCGGCCCATCGCTTCCCGTTCGATTCGCCGACGCGGCGCGTGTTCCTGGTGAGCGGGCCGGTCACCTACCAGTGCAACCCGCCGCAACTGCTGCGCTACGACGGCTACGCGGTCAGCGCCGTCCAGCCGGTGCCGCCGGCTGTCACGCCGGTGGTGATCGTCGGCAACGTGCAGTCGTGCGCGTTCGCGTTCGCACCGGGCACTGCGCAGCGCAATGCGGTCGTGTCGATGTCGTTGTCGATGTCCGCCAACGGCGTCACCGACGAGCGCGTCCGGTTGATCCGCCAGATCCACATCGGCAACGTGCCATGAGCCGGTTCGCGCGTGCGCAGGGCTTTTCGCTGGTGTCGGCCATCTTCCTGATGGTGGTGCTGGTGATCCTCGGCGTGTCGCTGGTGACGATCAGCAGCGTGCAGCACACGACCAGCGCGCAGCTGCTCCAGGCCGCGCGCGCCAATTACGCCGCGCGCGCCGGCGCCGAGTGGGTGGCGGCGCAGCCCAACACGTGGTGTTCCCCCGGCCCGTACCCGCTGGCGAGCTCGTTCGTACTGCCGGCGCCGATGAGCGGGTTCACCATCGCCGTGTCGTGCACGCGCACCAGCCACACGCTCGACGGCGCCGCGCGCCGGTACTTCGTCGCGGACGTCACCGCCACCAGCGGCGTCTACGGCAGCGTGGACTACGTGCGCCGCCAGCTGCGCACCA
>JANNLM010000162.1:0-2236 GCA_031396825.1 Gammaproteobacteria bacterium
TCGAGCTCGCCAATGGCCTGCTGCGCTTCGCCGCGCAGGCAGGCGTTCCGGTCCTCGCGGAACCAGGTGCGCTTGACGCTCTCGCGCAGCGCCGGCAGCGCGCGCGGGTCGCGCAGCGTGCGCAGTTTCTTCACGGCGGCGAGCCGTTCCTCGCAGGCCGGCGCCTCGGCCAGCTCGGTCAGGGCCAGGCCGCGCTGGTCGATGCGGCCGGCCTGGCCGAGCTCGGTGAGGATGGCGGCGGCGCGCTGCGCGCCCTTGCGGCCTGGCTGGCCGGTGCGGCGGCCGAGCTCGTAGGCGAACTCGGGGCTTGGGTTTTTCAGGATCAGCTGGCCGGGCAGGTCGCCGGCATGGCCCAGGGTGCCGACCAGGTTCGCGGCGAGGCCGGAGTCGTGCTTGAGGTTGGAGTCGAGCTCGAGAATCCTGGCGTAGATCTTGGCGGCCTCGACGCGCCGGCGCTCGAAGTACGCGGTGTTCGCCTGGGCCAGCATCTCTCGCGCGCGCGGATCCGGCACCGGCGCGGTGGGGATCACCGGCGCGGGGGCGGGGACCTCCCGCACGATGACCTGGGGCGGCGGCGCCGGCGGCGGCTCCTTGAAGGCGATCATGGCGTAGGCCACGGCGATGGCGGCGCTGGCGACGCCGATCGCGGCGACGCCGGTGCGGATGGCGCGCGTCGGGATGGCCTTGGCCTTGGCGTTCCAGTCCACGTACTTCGCGCGGCGCAGCGTATCGGCCAGGCGCATCAGCGTGTCGGCGTCCGGCGGCAGCAGGTGCATGCCGCCGAAGGGCAGCTCGTGGGGCGTGGCGTCGAGTACCTCGCCGGCCGGCGTCAGGCGCGCGAGCTTGTGCGTGGGCACGCGGAACAGGCGCACGGCCTCCGGCACGCCCTTGAGCAACTGCTCGCCGATGTGCTCGGCCGGGACCTCGGCCTTGTTCATGGACAGGTACACCACGCCGGTGAGGTAGATCTCGCCCGGCGGCGTCAACTCCTCGACGCGCGCCGCGATGTTCACCGCCTCGCCGAACACGTCGTCGTGTTCCAGCCGCACTTCGCCCACGTTCAGCGCGACGCGGATCCGGATCGGGTCGGCCGCGCCGCGGCCGATGTTGTAGGCCGCCACGGCGTCGTGCATCGCCATGCCGCAGTGGACGCTGTCGGTGGGCGAGCGGAACGCAACCAGCAGGGCATCGCCGATGGACTTCACGTGGCGCCCGCCGAAGCGCGCGATCAGCGGCACCAGCAGGCCGGTGAAGTCGCGCAGCATGGCCTTGTTCTCGCTGCGCGACTGGCGGGCCGTGCGCTCGGCAAAGCCCGCCATGTCGACGAACATGATCGCCAGATTTTCCAGTCGCGCCATCTGAACCCCGAACTCCCCGGGAACCCGGTTTAGCCGCGCTGCCGGAGCAGCCGACCCTTCTCCCTCTGCCACTCGCGCGTCTTGATGTCGGCACGCTTGTCGTGTTGTTTCTTGCCCTTGGCCAGCCCCACCTCGAGCTTGGCCCGGCCCCGGGTCCAGTGCAGGTCCAGGGGCACCAAGGTATAGCCCAAACGTTGCACTTTGCCCACCAGTTTGCGCAACTCTTCGGCGTGCAGCAGCAGCTTGCGCGATCGCGTGGGGTCGGGATGGACGTGGGTCGAGATCCCCGACGCCGGCAGGAAATGGGCGCCGATGAGGAAGGCCTCCTCGCCCAGAATCTTCACGTAGGCGTCGGCCACCTGGGCGCGGCCTTCGCGCATGCTCTTGACCTCCCAGCCCTGCAGCACCAGGCCCGCCTCGTAGTGCTCTTCGATGGAGTAGTCGTACCGCGCGCGCCGATTGACCGCGATCTGGCGCGAGGCGGCGTCTTCTTTCTCCTTGTTCATCAAAGGATTATAGGCCATAGTTAAAATAGGGGTCGGATCCAATTTCGTCTGGATCTGGCGCTTTCAAGCACGCACACTTGGCGAAAATTGGATCCGACCCCTTTTTAACCATGGCCATCCGCGAAAGCAGCTACGGGTACTGGTCGAGCCACCGCGGCTTCCTGTTCGTCGCGGCCGGCGCCGCCATCGGCATCGGCAACATCGCCCGGCTGCCCTACCTGGCCGGCGAGAACGGCGGGCTGCTGTTCCTGCTGGCGTACTTCTTCTTCCTCGCCATCGTCTCCTGGCCCCTGCTGGTGGCCGAATGGATGATCGGCCGCTGGACCCGCGAGGACCTGATCCTGGGCCTCGGCCGCATGACCGAAACCGCCA
>JANNLM010000209.1:0-4768 GCA_031396825.1 Gammaproteobacteria bacterium
CAGCCGTTCCACTGGCGCGTGATGCCGCTGCTCAACCCGGACGGGCTGATGCGCGTGCCGGAGACGCGCACCAACGCGCGCGGCGTCGACCTCAACCGCAACTTCCCGACGCCGGAGTGGGATCGCACCGCGCTGCCGTACTGGGCCAGCCGCACCGGGCGCGATCCGCGCCGCTATCCGGGGCCGGCGCCGCAGTCCGAACCGGAGACCCGCTGGCTGCTGCGCCAGATCGAGCAGTTCCGCCCGCACGTGATCGTCTCGGTGCACGCGCCGTACGGCGTGCTCGATTACGACGGCCCGCACGAGCCGCCGCAACGCCTGGGCTTCCTCCGGCTGCACCTGCTCGGCACCTATCCGGGCTCGCTCGGCAATTACGCCGGCCTGTACCTCGGCGTGCCGGTGGTGACGCTGGAGCTGCCGCACGCGGGGCTGATGCCGACGCGCGCGCAGTCGGCGCGCCTGTGGTCCGACCTGGGGGCCTACCTCGAGCAGAACCTGCTGGAGGGCGCGCCGCGCAGCGGGGCGCTGTCGCGCGAGCCGGCGCCACTGCCGGCCGTGCCGGCCTTCAGCGACTGGCTTCCTTGACGATTTCCCAGCGCCCGTCGGCGCGCACGCGCCAGAACTGCTCTTTCTCGCTGGTCTGGCTGAAGTTGTTGCTGCTGTAGCGCTGCGTGAAGCGGGCCAGCATCAGGCCGTCGCCTCCGGGATAGCGGAACAGGTCCACGTCACCGAGCTGCACGTCGATCTTCTTCTTCGCGCCGTTGACGCGCCGCTTGTGCGCCGAGAACGCGGCCTTGCTCATGCCCTCGGTCTCGAAATCCTCGGCGTAGGTGGCGAGGTAGGCCTCGGTGTCGAGGGCCGACCAGCGCGCGCGCCAGCTCTCGACCTGCTGCATGAACTCGGTGCGCGCGTCGCGGCCCTGGTCCTGCGGCTGCCAGCGCAGCGTGTCGGTGAACACCACCGGCGTCTTGCCGATGGCGAGGAATGGCTTGAGGTCCATCAGGTCGGCGTTGGCCAGCGTCACGCAGCCTTCGCTCGAGCGCGGCGCACGCACGTAGGTGTCGCGCGGCACGCCGTGCAGCCAGATGCCGGAGCCGGTGTACTTCAGGCGGCGGTCCCACACGTTCGGGTAGCTGACCGGGAAGGCGCCGGCGCCGTACAGCTCGGGCAAGGCGTGGTCCTGGATGAAGCCGGTGATGTGGTAGATGCCGACCGGCGTGCGGTTGTCGCCGGTGCTCTTCTTGCCCCAGCCGCTCTTGCCGCTCGAGGCGTAATAGTTGCGCACCACGCGCAGCGCGCCCGCTTCGTTCGCGACCACGTAGAGGCGCGCGCGGGGCAGGTCGACCACGACCGCGTAGCGATGCGTCTTCGACAGGTGCAGCACGACGTCGGGCACGGCGCTCGCGGGGATCGCCTCGTGGCGGTTGGCCAGGCGCAAGCGCGCCTCCTCGACCAGGCCCTGGTACTCGGGGCCCGACAGTGACGCCACGTCGCGCGCCGGCCGGCCGGCGCGCGCGGCGAGCATCTCGCCGTAGAACAGCTGCGCCAGGCGGAAGTTCGGCTGGCGCTTCACCAGTTGGTCGAGCGTCTGCCAGGCCTCGTTGATCTTGCCGGCGTTCAGGTCATCTAGCGCGGCTATCAGCTGCACTTCCGGGTGCGGCTCGGCCGCGGCCAGGCTCAGCGTGATGCTGCACAGCGCCGCGGCGGCGGCGCGCGAGAAACGGGAAGCCATCGGATCAGCGCGCGTATTCGCGCCGGATGAGCCACTGCCCTTTGGCTTGAGCCATCTCCAGCACCTTGGTCGAGCGGTTGGACAGCGTATCGGACTGGTAGTCCTGCTGGAAGGTGACCTGCACGCGGCCGGGGGCCAGCGGCGCGACCTTGAGGGCGCTGACGCCCACCTTGATGGAGCGGGGCTTGGCGATGCGCTCGCGGCGCTGGGCCTCCCAGGCCTGGCGCGTGGCGCCGCCCTCCGGCTTGAACTCGCGGGCGTAGAACGACAGGTACTTGTCGGCATCCTTGGCCGACCAGGCGGCGGCCCAGGACTGCACGGCCTGCGTCACGCCGGCGGTGCTGTCCGGCGGCGGGGCGGGCGCCGCGGGCGCGGGGACGGCGGGCGCGGGGGCCTCGACCGCAGGAGCGGGTCGCGCCGCGGCCACGGCGCCGCCGTCGGCCAGCCCTTCGAGCTGGTTGACCAGGGTCAGCTTGGCGCGCACCGGGGCGTTGTTCGGGTCCAGCGACAGCGCGCGGTTGTACGCGGCCGCCGACAGCGCGGCGTAGATGTCGCCGAGGTTCTCGTGCGCGACGGCGTAGCTCGGGTGGGTGGCCAGGGCCCGCTCGAGCGCTTCGCGCGCCTTGTCGTAGTCGCCCTGCTGCGCGTAGATCACCGCGAGGTTGTTGTACGGTTCGGGCAGCTCCGGGAAGTCGCGCGTCATGTCGGTGAAGGCGCGCGCGGCGTCGTCGTTGCGGTTGAGGCGCACCAGCACCAGGCCGCGCGTGAAGCGTGCGTCGGCGTCCTGTGGCGCGGAACGAATGTGCCGATCGAGCCGCTCGAGCGCCTGCTCGAACTGGCCCTGGTTCATCAGCGCCTGCGCCTCGATGACGCCCGGCGACGCGGCCGGCGCCGCCGTGGCCAGCGCCACGCCCACCGCCAGCATCCCCAACCGCCATCCGCGCATCGCGTTCGCCCCTGGAATTTCCCTGGGCGCAAATATACCAGTGGGTTCAGTAGGGGCCCGGCTCCCCCGGGGGGCGCACCTTGAAGCGCCGGTGCACCCAGAAATACTGGGTCGGCGCGCGCCGCACGCCCTCCTCGATCGCGGCGATGATGCGCGCCGCGTCGGCCTGGTCGTCGCCGCTCGGGAAGTTTTCCAGCGCCGGCAGGAACGTGATGCGGTAGCGGCTGCCGACGCGCTCCGGGAAATACGGCACCACCCTGGCGCGCCCCATCTGCGCGATGCGTGAGGTCGCGGTCACCATCAGCACCGGCACGCCGAAGAACGGCACGAACACCCCTTCGCGCCGGTCGAGCGTCTGGTCGGGCCCGTACCAGACCCGGCGGCCGTCGCGCAGCGCGCGCACCAGCCCGCGCAGGTCCTCGCGCGGCACCGCCGGCAGCGTGGCGATGGCGCTGCGCCAGCGGTGCATCAGCCAGTCCATCAACGGGTTCTTGATCGGCCGGTACATGGCGTGGAACGGGCGGCCGGCGACGAGGATGTAGCGCGCGCCGAGCTCGAGCGTGGTGAAGTGCCCGGTCAGCAGCAGCACGCCGCTGCCGTCGGCGGTGGCGCGGTCGAGGTGCTCGAGGCCGACGATCTCGCCCTGCCGCAGCAGGCGCTCGTCCGACGCCCACCAGGCGAGGCAGGCCTCGAAGATGCCGACGCCGAGCGCGCGGAAATGGGCGTCGACGTCGCGTTCCCTCGCCGCATCCTCCTGTTGCGGGAAGCACAGCCGCAGGTTGGTGCGCACCACGTGGCGGCGGCTCGGCACCAGCCGCCCGAACAGCCAGCCGATGCCTTCGCCGAGGACCACCAGGGCAGGGATCGGCAGCAGGCACAGCAGGCGCAGCACGCCCACGCCCAGCCAGGTGGGCCAGTACTGGGGCGCGAGGAAGACCCACCGGAACGGCGGTGCGTTCATGGGGGCTCATTGTATTCTGCGCCGCCATGCGCATCGTTTACTCCACGCTGCTGTACCTGCTGCTGCCGGCCGTGCTGCTGCACCTGGCGTGGCGCGGCCTGCGCCAGCCTGGCTGGTGGCGCAGCCTGCCGCAGCGCTTCGGCTTCGTGGCGCGGCCGGCGCGGCCGGTCACGGTCTGGATCCACGCGGCGTCGGTCGGCGAAGTCGCCGCCGCGCTGCCGCTGCTGCGCCGGCTGGCGAAGCAGCACCCGCCCGGCGCGCTGCTCGTCACCACCACCACGCCGACCGGCGCCGAGCGCCTGCGCGCCGCCCTCGGCGGCGAGGCGGCACACGCCTTCCTGCCGTACGACCTGCCGGGCGCGGTCGCGCGCTTCCTCGATCGCGTGCAGCCGCAACGCGCGATCGTGATGGAGACCGAGCTGTGGCCGAACCTGTACCACGCGCTCGGGCGCCGGCGCGTGCCGCTGGTCATCGCCAACGCGCGGCTGTCGCCGCGCTCGATGGCCGGCTACCGGCGCGTGCGCGGCCTGGTGGCGCAGACGCTGGCGCACTGCACGGCGATCGCGGCGCAGAGCGAGGCCGACGCCCAGCGCTTCCGCGAGCTCGGGGCGGACCCGGCGCGCGTGCACGTGCCGGGCAACCTGAAATTCGACCTCGAGCTGCCCGCGGAACTGGTTGCGGCGGGCCGCGTCCTGCGCCAGCGCTGGGGCGCGGCGCGGCCGGTATGGATCGCGGCCAGCACGCACGAAGGCGAGGAGGACGCCGCGTTGCGCGCGCACCGCATCCTGCTGGCGCGCGCGCGCGATGCGCTGCTGATCCTGGTGCCGCGGCATCCGGAGCGCTTCGACGCGGTGGCGCGCCTGGCGCAGGACTCGGGCCTGCGCACGCTGCGCCGCAGCGCGCTCGGCGCAGCCGGCGCGCTCGACCTGCAGGTGCTGGTCGGCGACAGCATGGGCGAGCTGCCGATGTACTTCGGCGCCGCCGACGTCGCCTTCGTCGGCGGCAGCCTGGTCGAGGTCGGTGGCCACAACGTGCTCGAGCCGGCCGCGCTCGGCCTGCCGGTGCTGTTCGGGCCATCCAGCTCGAGACATGGCGCCGGCGCCCGATTGCCGGACGAATCGCCGAGGCG
>JANNLM010000233.1:0-2883 GCA_031396825.1 Gammaproteobacteria bacterium
CATGGTCGGGATGTTGGTAACCACGGTCGGCTTGTACATCTGGATGGCGTTGGCCAGCGACTCGCTCGTGGCCGGCTCGGAATACAGCGCCGTGGTCGCGCCGACCGAGAACGGGAACCACAGGTTGGTGCCGGTGGCGTATCCGAAGAACAGGCGCGGCACGCTCACCGTCACGTCGTCGCGCCGGTACCCGATCGTCGCCTTGGCGTACGCCTCGGTGCTGAAGGCGAAGTCGCCGTGGCAGTGCATCGCCGCCTTGGACTTGCCGGTCGAGCCCGAGGTGAACAGCCAGCAGGCCATGTCGTCGCGATGCGTCTCGGGGCGCGGCAGTTGCGGCGCCTCGGCGATGGCGTCGGCCATGGCGATGACCGGGAATTTCGCGCCTTTCAGCGCCGGCGGAACCTTGACCGGTTGCTCCGGGTCCTCGCCGGTCGGCGTCCAGGGCACCAGGATGACGGCGCGCCACGGGCGCGCCTTGGCGAGTGGGCCGGCGACCTCGGGAGTCGTGATCAGCACCGCGGCCTGGATGTAGTCGGCGACGTACTTCAGCTCGTCCGGCGGCGCGAGCGGATTGCCCATCGCCAGCACGCCACCCGCAGTCCAGGTGGCGAAGATGCCCCAGGCGAACGGCGGCGTGTCCGGCAGCACGATGTAGACGCGCTCCTCGGGTTTCAGGCCGATGCTTTGCAGGTACGCACCGAGCTTGGCCGCGCGGTCGGCCACGCCGGCGTAGCTGAAGCGCCGCTCGCCATAGCGGATCGCGGCTTTCTTGCCGAGCCCTTCCTTCAACCGGTCGTACAGGAAGTAGTCGGCGAGGTTGAAGCGGTCGGCAAGCTCGGGGGCCATGCGCTTACTCTAGCGCCAGCGTCTGGCCGTTGAGGCTCGCGGCGTCGTCGCGGATCAGCCAGGTCACGCGCTCCGCGACCTCCTCGGGCAGCACCAGCCGGCCGAGCGCGTTGGCGCCGGCGAACTGGGCCAGCGCCTCGGCCTCGGTGCGGCCGGTCTTCTGCACGATCGTCGCCACGGCGTTGCGCACGATGTCGGTATCCACGTAACCGGGGCAGATGGCGTTGAAGGTCACGCCCTTGCCGGAGAACTCCAGCGCCAGCGCGCGGGTGAGGCCGACCACGGCGTGCTTGGCCGCGACGTAGGCGGCGACGTAGGGAAAGCCGCGCAAGCCGGCGACGCTGGCGATGTTGATCACCCGCCCCCACTTGCGCTCGAGCATGTCCGGCAGCGCGGCGCGCGTGCACCAGTGCACGCCGTCGAGGTTCACCGCCAGGGTGTCGCGCCACTCCCGGTCGCTGGCGCGCAGGTAAGGCTTGGAGTCCACCGCGCCGGCGTTGTTGACCAGGATGTCCACCGGGCCGTGCGCCTTGCGCGCTTTTGCGAAACCCGCGGCCACGGATTTGGCGTCGGTCACGTCCACGCCATCGCTGCGGCTCATGCGGCTCACGCGCAGGTCCTGTTTTTCCAGTGCAGTCGCGATCGCCGCGCCGATGCCGCGCGACGCGCCGGTGACGACCGCATGCCTATTCTCACTGGATCCCGGCTTTCGCCGGGACTCCGCTTCGCTACGCATTGATCACCATTTCCGCGGCCCGCTTGAGGTTGCGCTGCATCTGGTCGAATCCCATCAGGTATTGCGGCGGCACCCGCACCGCCTCGCCACGATAACCCTGCTGCGCCGCGGCGCGCAGCGTCCAGTTCGGGTCCATCAGGTGCGGGCGCCCCAGGCAGCACAGGTCCGCACGGCCCGAGACGAGGATGCTGTTGACGTGGTCCACCTCGTAGATGTTGCCCACCGCCATGGTGGCGATGCGCGCATCGTTGCGGACCTGGTCGGAGAACGGCGTCTGGAACATGCGGCCGTAGACCGGGCGCGCTTCCGGCGTGGTCTGCCCCGCCGAGATGTCCATGATGTCCACGCCGGCGGCCTTGAAGGCCCTGGCGATCTTCACCGACTCGGCCGGCGTGATGCCTTCATCACCGACCCAGTCGTTCGAGGAGATGCGCACGGCGATGGGCTTGGCCTTCGGCCACACGGCGCGCACCGCGTTGAACACTTCCAGCGGGAAACGCAGGCGATTTTCCAGGCTGCCGCCGTATTCGTCGGTGCGCCGGTTCATGACCGGCGTGATGAAGGCGGACATGAGATAGCCGTGGGCGTAATGCAACTCGAGCATGTCGAAACCGGCGCGCTCGGCGCGTTTGGCCGCGGCGACGTAGTCGTCGCGCACGTGGTCCATGTCGGCGCGCGTCATGGCGCGCGGCACCTGGTTGGCCTTCGAGTAGGCGTTGGCCGACGGGCCGATCGGCTGCCAGTTGCCGGAATCCAGCGGCACGTCGTTGCCCTCCCAGCCCACCTTGGTCGAGGCCTTGGGACCGGCGTGGCCGAGCTGCAGGCAGAACTTCGCCTGCGAGTGCGCGTGCACGAATGCCGCGATGCGCTTCCACGCGGCTTCCTGCGCGTCGTTCCAGAGGCCGGCGCAGCCCGGCGAGATGCGCGCATCGCGCGACACATCGGTCATCTCGGTGTAGACCAGCCCCGCCCCACCGCGTGCGAGCGAGCCGTAATGGACCAGGTGCCAATCGTCGGGCAGGCCTTCGACGGCGCTGTACATGGACATCGGCGAGACCACGATGCGGTTGGGCAGCACCATGTCGCGCAGCTTGAAGGGCGTGAACATCGGCGGAACAGCGTCGCGGCCATGGGCCGCTCCCACACAGGCTTGCGCGGCAAAGGCGCGTTCGACGCCCTCCAGCCATTGCTTGTCGCGCACGCGCAGGTTCTCGTGCGATACGCGCTGGCTGCGCGTGAGCAGCGCGTAGGTGAACTGCTTGACGCCGTAATCGAGGTAGCGGCCGATCTCCTCGAACCAG
>JANNLM010000239.1:0-2303 GCA_031396825.1 Gammaproteobacteria bacterium
GCGCCACGAGCTCGACGATGGCGGCGTGCAGCTGGTTCTCATCGCGCTTGGGCGCCGTGCAGCCTTCCAGGTAGCTCACCGACGCGCCGTCTTCGCAGATGATCAGCGTGCGCTCGAACTGGCCGGTGTCTTTCGCGTTGATGCGGAAGTAGGTGGACAGTTCCATCGGGCAGCGCACGCCCTTGGGTATGTAAACGAACGAGCCGTCGGTGAACACGGCGGAGTTGAGCGCGGCATAGAAGTTGTCGCCCTGCGGCACCACCGTGCCCAGGTACTTCTGCACCAGCTCGGGATGCTTGCGCACCGCCTCCGACATCGGGCAGAAGATCACGCCGGCTTCGCGAAGCTTTTCCTTGAAGGTGGTCGCGACCGAGACCGAGTCGAACACGACGTCGACGGCGACGCCGGCGAGGCGTTCCTGTTCCGCCAGCGGAATGCCGAGCTTCTTGTAGGTCTCGATCAGCTTCGGGTCCACCTCGGCCAGCGACTTGGGGCCGTCCTTGAGCGATTTGGGCGCCGAGTAGTACGAGATCGCCTGGTAGTCGATCTTCGGGTAGCTGACGTGCGCCCACTTCGGCTCGGTCATCTTCTGCCAGCGCGCGAAGGCCTTCAGGCGCCAGTCCAGCAGCCACGACGGCTCGTCCTTCTTGGCCGAGATGAAGCGGATGGTGTCCTCCGACAGGCCCGGCGGCGCCGTGTCGGCTTCGAGCCGCGTCTCGAAGCCGGCCGTGTAGGCCTTCTTCTTGAGCAGCGCTTCGAGTTCGCGAGTGGACATGGCGATCGTCATTCCCGCGAAAGCGGGAATCCAGTCTTGAGGATCCGGGCGACGTTGATGAGCACTGGATCCCCGCTTCCGCGGGGATGACGCAGCGGTCTGGCCATGTCCGCCAGGCTGACCGCGTCGAGCGCCTGGTGCACCGCAGTGTTGATCAGGCGCCAATTGCCGCGCACCCCGCAATACGACTCAACCGCGCAATCGCCCTTGTGCACGGAGCACTGAGTCAGGCCAATCGGGCCGTCGATGGCCGAAATCACGTCGGCCACCGTGATGCTGGCGGCGGGCCGGGCCAGCTTGTAACCACCATGGGCGCCGCGCAGGGACTCGACGAGACCGGCTTTTGTCAGTAGCTTCAGCAACTTGGCGACGGTCGGTGCGGCCACGTGGGTGCGATCGGCCAGTTCCTGGGTGGGATACAGGCGCGCAGGATCCGCCGCCAGGACCGTCATGATCATGGTGCCGTAATCCGCGAGTTTTCCGAGCTTCAGCATATAGGACCAATATGGTACTGATTCAGGAGGACTTCAACCACTCGCGCTACCCGCCCGGCACCGCGGGCGGTTTCTACGAGAGCTATTTCCAGCGCGCCAACCACCCCACGCGGCCGCTGGCGTTCTGGATTCGCTACACGATCTTCAGCCCGAAAGGCCGGCCCAAGGACGCCATCGGCGAGTTGTGGGCGGTGTGGTTCGACGGCGAGCGCGGCACGCACACGGTGGCCAAGTCGGAATTCCCGCTGGGGCAGTTCGTGTTCAGCCGTGAAGGGCTCAACGCGCGCATCGGCGAGGCCATCCTCGAGCCGGGCGGGCTGCAAGGCGCGGCGGAAAGCCGCGGCCATCGCATCCAGTGGGACCTGAGCTTTTCCGGCAAGGCCAAGCCGCTGTTCCTGCTGCCGCCCGGGCTGTACGCGCGCGGCTTCCCCAAGGCCAAGACGCTGGTCGGGCTGCCGATGGCGCGCTACGACGGCAGCATCGTCGTGGATGGCGCGCGCATGGACATCGAAAACTGGACCGGCAGCCAGAACCACAACTGGGGCACCAGGCACACCGACCGCTACGCCTGGGGCCAGGTCGCCGGCTTCGACAACGCGCCGGAGAGTTTCCTGGAAGTGGCCACCGGCCAGATCAAGGTCGGGCCGCTGTGGACGCCGAAGCTGACGCCGCTGGTGCTGCGCCACGAGGGCGAGGAGCACGCGCTGCGCGGGTTGTGGCAAGCGATGACGCGCGCGCAGGGCCGGTTTGGATTTGTGTCGGCAAAGGATTGCCGACCTACGGATGTAGGGCGGCATTCCGATGCCGCCGTGTGGAAATTTCGCTCGCGCGGGCCCGGCATCACCGTCGAGGGCGAGATGAGCGCGCCGAAGGGCGCGTTCGTCGGGCTGCGGTACTACAACCCGCCGGGCGGGGAGAAGTGGTGCCTCAACAGCAAGCTGGCCTCGTGCCGGCTGCGGGTCAAACGCGACGGCGTGCCGGACCAGGTGCTGGAGACGCAACATCGCGCGGCCTTCGAGATCCTGACGGATGAT
>JANNLM010000269.1:0-2033 GCA_031396825.1 Gammaproteobacteria bacterium
CCATGCCAACGGTGACGATGGAAGCAGGCCTGATGGTGGCCAGCGTGCTGTTTGCGCTGGGCCTCTGGGGCCTGCTCATGCGCCGCAACGTCCTGTTCGTGCTGATGTCGCTCGAGGTCATGCTCAACGCCGCCGCGCTGGCCTTCATCGCCGCCGGCAGCCGCTGGGCCCAGCCGGACGGCCAGGTCATGTTCGTGCTGATCGTCACGCTCGCCGCCGCGGAAGCCGCGGTCGGCCTCGCGCTGGTCATCCAGGTCTACCGTCGCTACGTGTCGCTCGACACCGATGGCCTCTCGGGAATGAAGGGTTAGCTCGATGGCCTTCAATTCCGTGTTCGACCTGCTGTTCCTGACCTTCGCGTTCCCGATCGCGGGCTTCGCGATCCTCGCCTTCGCGCGCGGGCGGCTGTCCGAGGTGCCCGCGGCCGTGATCGGCGTCGGCTCGATCGGCCTGTCGGCGCTGACCGTGCTCATCCTCGGCGTCGCCTTCCTGCAAAGCCCGCCGCCCGACCACGCGCACGTGCAGCTGCTGTGGACCTGGATGAACGTGGACGGCTTCGCGCCGCAGTTCGCGCTGCGGCTGGATGCGCTGTCGCTGACCATGCTCGGCGTCATCACCGGCGTCGGCTTCTTCATCCACCTGTTCGCCAGCTGGTACATGCGCGGCGACGAGGGTTACGACCGGTTCTTCTCGTACATGAACCTGTTCGTCGCCTCGATGATCTTCCTGGTGCTCGGCGACAACCTGCTGTTCCTGTACTTCGGCTGGGAAGGCGTGGGCCTGTGCTCGTACCTGCTGATCGGCTTCTGGTACAAGGACCCGGCCAACGGCGCGGCCGCGCGCAAGGCCTTCGTCGTCACGCGCGTCGGCGACACCTTCATGGCCATCGGCCTGTTCATCCTGTTCCACGAGCTCGGCACCCTGAACATCCAGGAGCTGCTGGTGAAGGCGCCGCAGCAGTGGGCCATCGGCTCCGACATGGCGACGATCGCCGCGCTGCTGCTGCTCGGCGGCGCGGTCGGCAAGTCGGCGCAGCTGCCGCTGCAGACCTGGCTGCCCGACGCGATGGCCGGCCCGACGCCGGTTTCCGCGCTGATCCACGCTGCCACCATGGTGACCGCGGGCGTCTACCTGATCGCGCGCACGCACGTCTTGTTCGAGCTGTCGCCCTTCGCGCTGCAGATGGTGGGCTACGTCGGCGCCGCCACGCTGCTGATGGCCGGCTTCACCGCGCTGACGCAGACCGACATCAAGCGCGTGCTGGCCTACTCGACCATGAGCCAGATCGGCTACATGTTCCTCGCGCTCGGCGCCGGCGCGTGGTCGGCCGGCATCTTCCACCTGATGACGCACGCCTTCTTCAAGGCGCTGCTGTTCCTCTCGGCTGGCTCGGTGATCCTGGCGATGCACCACGAGCAGGACATGTTCAGGATGGGCGGCCTGCGCGACAAGATTCCGTTCGTGTTCTGGGTGTTCGTGATCGGCTGCCTGGGCCTGGTCGCGGTGCCGCCGACCTCGGGCTTCTTCTCCAAGGACGAAATCCTCTGGGAAGCCTGGGCCAACGGCCACAAGGACCTTTATTACGCCGGCCTGCTCGGCGCCTTCATGACGGCGGTCTACACCGGCCGCATGGTCTGGGTCACGTTCTTCGGCGCGCCGCGCAGCGAGGCCGCGCAGCATCCGCACGGCGGCCACGGCTTCGCCCACAGCGCGCCGCTCGCGGTGCTGGCGTTCTTCGCAGTGGTCGGCGGCTTCATCCACCTGCCGCTGGATTCGGTGCTGCCGCAAAAGGAACACGCGGACATCTCGGCCAAGCACACCATCGAGCTGGTCTCGGTGATCGTCGGCCTCAGCGGCCTCGCCCTGTCGGCCTGGCTGTTCCTCAAGGCGCCAAACGTGGTGAATGCCGTGGCGACCCATCCCGTGGGCTCGGTGCTGCGCCGCTACTGGTTCGCGGCCTGGGGCTTCGACTGGATCTACGACAAGTTGTTCGTGCAGCCCTACCTGTGGTTCACGCGCGTCAACGCCAAGGA
>JANNLM010000301.1:0-4193 GCA_031396825.1 Gammaproteobacteria bacterium
GGTAGCGACGCGGTCGAGGAACCAGCGGTCGTGCGAGATCACCATCACGCAGCCCGGGAACGCGGCACCGCCTCTTCCAGTGCGCGCAACGTCTCGACGTCGAGGTCGTTGGTCGGCTCGTCGAGCAGCACCACGTTGCCGCCGGACATCAGGACCTTGGCCAGGTGCAGGCGGTTGCGCTCGCCGCCGGACAGCTCCTTGACCCGCTTCTGCTGGCCTTCGCCCTTGAAGTTGAAGCGGCCGAGGTAGGCACGCGTGGGCATCTCGTAGCCGCCGACCTTGATCAGGTCGTGGCCGCCACCGATCTCCTTGAACACGGTGTTGTCGCCGCTGAGCGAGTCGCGTGACTGGTCCACGTGGGCGAACTTCACCGTCTCGCCGATCTTTATCTCGCCGCTGGTGGGCTTCTCCTGGCCGAGCAGCATGCGGAACAGCGTGGTCTTGCCCATGCCGTTTGAGCCGATGATGCCGACCACCGCGCCGCGCGGCACGCTGAAGTTCAGGTTCTTGTAGAGCAGGTTGTCGCCGTAGGCCTTGCTGACGTCCTTGACCTCGATGACGATGCCGCCCAGGCGCGGGCCGGGCGGGATGTAGATTTCCTGGGTCTCGGCGCGCTTCTGGAATTCGGTCGAGGCCAGCTCCTCGAAGGCCTGCACGCGCGCCTTGCTCTTGGCCTGGCGGCCCTTGGGATTCTTGCGCACCCACTCCAGCTCTTCCTTCATCGCCTTCATGTGGGCGTCGATGTGTTTTTCTTCCTGCTCCAGGCGCTTTTCCTTCTGCTCGAGCCAGTTCGAGTAGTTGCCCTGCCAGGGGATGCCATAACCGCGGTCGAGCTCAAGGATCCAGCCGGCGACGTTGTCGAGGAAGTAGCGATCGTGGGTGACCGCGATGATCGTGCCGGGGAAGTCGTTCAGGTACTTCTCCAGCCAGGCCACGGATTCGGCGTCGAGGTGGTTGGTCGGCTCGTCGAGCAGCAGCATGTCGGGCTTGCTCAGCAGCAGCCGGCACAGCGCGACGCGGCGTTTCTCGCCGCCGGACAGCGTGCTGACCTTGGCGTCCCAGGGCGGCAGGTTCAGGGCCTCGGCGGCCTTGTCGAGGATCAGGTCGATGTTGTCGGCGCCGGAGGCTGCGATCTGCGCCTCCAGCTGCGCCTGTCGGGCAGCGAGCTTGTCGAAGTCGGCGCCTTCGTCGGCGTAGGCCGCGTAGACCTTCTCGAGCTCGGCCTTGAGCCCCAGCACTTCGCCGAGGGCTTCCTCGACGTTGCCGCGCACGTCCTTGTCCGGGTTGAGCTTGGGCTCCTGCGCCAGGTAGCCCATCTTCAGCCCCGGCTGCGGCCGCGCTTCGCCGACGAACTCCTTGTCGATGCCCGCCATGATCCGCAGCAGCGTCGATTTGCCGGCGCCGTTGTAGCCCAGCACGCCGATCTTGGCGCCGGGGAAGAAGCTGAGCGAGATGTCGCGCAGGATCTCCTTCTTCGGCGGCACGATCTTGCCGCACTTGATCATCGTGTAGACGTACTGCATCGGGATTTGCCGGGGGAAATGGGGGCGCGCATTATACGGGCCGCGGGCTCCATAACAATAAAAACAACAGGGAGAACAAGAACATGAAACCGCTGCTGGTTTTCGGACTTTCTGCGATGCTGCCCATGCTGATTGCGGGCCCCGCCGGCGCCAAGCCGGTTTACAAGTGCGAGGAGGGCGGCAAAGTGACCTTCACCGACCAGCCCTGCGCGCCGGGCGCCAGCCCCGCGGCGCTGCCCGAGCCGGTGATCACGGCGCCGCTCACCCAGGCCGAACAGGATCTGGCCCGCGCCAATGAAGCGCGGCTGGCCCGGGAGCGGGCCGAGCGCGACCGCGAGGACGCGCAGTGGCTCAAGCAGCATGCCGAGCGCAAGCAGCGCCCCGCCAGCAGCAAGAAGGAACGCAAGCGGTGACGGCGCCGACCCTCGACGACATCCGCGACGCCGCACGGCAGATCCGCGAGCAGGTCGTGCACACGCCGTGCACCCATTCGCTCGTGCTGTCGAAGATCACCGGCGCCGAGGTCTGGCTCAAGTTCGAGAACCTGCAGTTCACCGCCTCGTTCAAGGACCGCGGCGCCGCCAACAAGCTGTCGCGCCTGACGGCGGCCGAGAAGAAGGGCGGCGTCTGCGCCATGTCGGCCGGCAACCACGCGCAGGCGGTGGCGCACCGCGCTACCCAGCTCGGCATCAAGAGCACCATCGTGATGCCGACCACCACGCCGTTCAGCAAGGTGCGCAGCACGCGCGACCTCGGCGCCGAGGTGATCCTGCAAGGCAAGACGCTGGCCGATTCGCAGGACTGGCTCCAGGCCAACCTGCTCGGCAAGGGCCTGACCCTGGTGCATCCGTACGACGACCCGGTGGTGATGGCCGGCGCCGGCACCTGCGGGCTGGAGATGATGGAGGCGGTGCCGCAGCTCGACACGCTGGTGATCCCGATCGGCGGCGGCGGGCTGTTCTCCGGCTGCGCGGTCGCGGCCCACGCGCTGAACCCGAAGGTCCGCATGGTCGGCGTCGAGACCACCGGCTACTGCTCGGCCTACGCCGCCATCCAGGGCGATCCGTCGCTGGTCAAGGGCGGCTCGACCATCGCCGAGGGTATCGCCGTGAAGTACATCGGCAAGCAGACGCTGCCGATCATCAAGGAACACGCCACCGAGCTGGTGCGCGTCGAGGATCCGCAGATCGAGCGTGCCATCGGCCTGCTGGTCAACGTGGAGAAAACCGTAGTCGAGGGAGCCGGCGCCGCGTCGCTGGCGGCGGCGCTGCTGGCCGACCCGGCCAAGTACGCCGGCCGCAAGGTCGGCCTGGTCGTCACCGGCGGCAACATCGATCCGCGCATGCTGGCCTCGGTGCTGATGCGCCAGCTGGTGCACGAGCAGCGCCTGATCGGGCTGTCCGTGGACATCGAGGATACGCCCGGTGTGCTGGCGCGCGTGGCCGGGCGCGTGGGCGAGAGCGGCGGCAACATCCTGCAGGTCCACCACGAGCGCCTGTCGAGCGGGCTGGCCAAGGGCGCCACGCTGGAGATGCTGGTCGAGGCGCAGGACGAGGCCCACGCCAACCAGATCGTCGTCGACTTGCGCGCGGCCGGCTGGACCGTGCGCCGCGTGCACAGCGGCTTCGGCGAGCTGGAGTAGGCTGGGTTGAGCGCAGCGAAACCCAGCACCGTTGTTGCCTCGCGGGAAGAGCGCATCGCCGCCCGGATCACCCAGTCGTGGCCGCTGCCTGGTGTGCGCGCCGGCTCGGCGTTGGTGCGCGTCGGCGAGCGGCTGCTGGCGATCCAGGACGACGCTTTTGCCGCAGCCTGGATCGATCCCGTCACGCGCAAGACCCAGCCGTTGGTGCTGCGTGGCGCCGGCGAAGCCCTCGAGAAGAAACAGAAACCCGATTTCGAGGCCGCCTTCGAGCACGCGGGCCGCATCTGGATCCTCGGCTCCGGTTCGCGACCGAACCGCTGTGGCATCGCGCGCATCGATCCCGCGACGCGCGAGGCGGTGCTGCTCAACGCGCTGCCGATCTACGGCGCGGTGAGCCGCGAACTCGGCCAGACCGCCAATATCGAAGGCGCCGTCCCGCTGGGCGATCGCCTGCGCTTGTTCCAGCGTGGAGCCGGGCACACGCCCAAGGCCAACTTCACGGTCGACCTGCCGCTCGAGGTTCTGGCCGGCGCGCCGCCCCGCGTGCTGGCGGTGGCCAATTACGATCTGGGCGTGCTCAACGGCGTGTTCCTGGCGTTCACGGACGCCGTGGCGCTGGGCAAGCACATCGTGTACCTGGCGGTGGCCGAGGACACGCCGGACGGCATCCTCGACGGCGCCATCCTTGGCGCGGGCATCGGCCTGATCCGGGACGGGCGTGCGACCTGGGACGTGCTGAACGAGCCGGACGGCACGGCCAGCAAGCGCAAGGTCGAGGGCATCGCCCTGGACGCCGCCGGCGGCGGCTGGCTGCTGACCGACCCGGACGACGCGAAACTGCCGGCCGAGCTGTGCCGAGTCGAACTCAAGTTCTAAAAAGGGGACGCAACCCTTTTTCAAGGGGCTGACGAAAAAGGGTTGCGTCCCCTTTTTGGTTAGCGGCCGACGACGGCGCGCGCGATCACTTCCTTCATGATTTCCGAGGTGCCGCCGTAGATGCGCTGCACGCGCGCGTCGGCGAAGTGCCG
>JANNLM010000333.1:0-1925 GCA_031396825.1 Gammaproteobacteria bacterium
ACCTGCGTGCCGAGACCGGCTACGTGCTGGTGGCCTGGCGCGACTGGGTCCTCGAGACCTCGCTGCTCGGCTTCCTGTTCAGCGTGGTGGCGGCGCTGCTGCTGCTGTGGGGCGGGGCGCGCGGCTTCGTCGCGCTGCTGCGCCTGCCGACGACCATCAAGGACGTGCTGACCCAGCGCCGCCGCGAGCGCGCGCAGGCCTCGTTCGAGTCGGGGCTGATGAAGCTGCTCGAAGGCCAGTGGGCCTCGGCCGAGATCGAGCTGGTGCGCCGCGCCGCCGACCATCCGACGCCGGCGCTGAACTACCTGCTCGCCGCGCGCGCCGCGCAGCGCGCCGGCATCGCCACGCGCCGCGACCAGTACCTGGAGCTGGCCGGGCGCTCCGGCGAGGGCCCGGTGTTCGCGGCGCAACTGCTGCGCGCCGAGCTGCACCTCGAGCAGGACGCCGCGGCGGCGGTGCCGATGCTGCAGGAGCTGCGCCAGCGCGACCCGGGTCATCCGTACGTGATCGAGCTGCTGGCGCGGGCGCTGGCGCGCGCCGGCTCGTGGGACGCGCTGCGCCAACTGCTGGCCAGCGTCGAGGCGCCGCGCGCGCTGCCGCCGGCGCGCTACCGCGCGCTCTACGCGCGCGCGCTGCGCGAGGCGCTGGTGGAGGCGGCGAGCCGCGCGCGGCTCGACACGCTCAAGTCGCTGTGGGAGTCGGCGCCGGCCGCGGTGCGCGCCGAGCCCGAAGTGCGCCGCGCCTGGGTGCGCGGCCTGGCGCGGCTGGGCGCCGACACGGAAGCCGCCGCGCAAGCCACGCAGATGCTGGCGGCGGAATGGGACGTCGCGCTGGTCGAGGTGTACGGCGAACTCGAGGGCCTCGACCCGGTGACGCAGCTCGCCACGGTCGAGGGATGGCTGAACCAGCAGGGCGAGTCGTCCGAGCTGCTGCTGGCGGCCGGGCAGGTCTGCACGCGTAACCAGCTGTGGGGCAAGGCGCACAGCTACCTCGATGGCGCGCTGAAGATGCAGCCGACGCCGGCCGGCTTTCTCGCGCTCGCGCGACTGTGCGAGAAGACACAGCAGCCGGACGATGCGGCGCTGTTCCACCGTCGCGGGCTCGAGCTGGCGACGACGACGCGCGCCTAATTGCTGCGCCGCGGTAAAGGCCCCCTTGACTTTTGCGTCAGGGGGCTAGCACGCTGAGAACATAAGGGCGGCTGAGCAGACAAAAAGTGCCGCCCACCACAGGGAGCACCAATGAGAGAAGCTTCGCTTTCCCTTTCGCTTGGGTGCGTCGCGCTGTTTTTTTTCGGCCCAGCCAATGCGGACCCATGTAACGTTGACGATCCGGACTGGAATCCGGCCTTCTGCGCGATCTTTGTCCCGCCGACTACCGTCCCCGTGCAGCCGGACATCCCGCAACCGTATAGCGACGAGGTCGACGAAGGCTATTACATGGTGACCGGGATGATCAATTGGGGGAAGATTTCATGGAATCCTGACTATCCAACGGACTTCAGCGGATTTACGGATGAGGTGCCTTCGCCAGCTCCGCTCGAGAGCATTCCCCCATACACGCCGCCCGCCGGGACGACGGAGTGCCGGCAGAATCTTTATGGTCTTTCCGCGATGGATTCCTGGGCCGCCCAGACGTTTGACCCGAACACTTCGCTGTACACAACTTCCGCGTACATAGAAGCTGCATCGGCAACGAGGTTTGGCAACAAGGCCGGTAACCCCTGCGGGGAGTTCTACAAGATCGCAAAGTTTCACCTCCGGGGCTCGACTTCGCCGGTTGCCAACGGTGTGCCACTTGCTGTCTTGCGCCACGCTTCGTACACGAGCTGCTCGATTTACAAACTGGTTGCCGAGAGCCTGACTACGAACGACCAGGCACAGGTCCCCACCGGGGGGCGCTCACATCATGGCTTCAAGCAGTGC
>JANNLM010000338.1:0-8466 GCA_031396825.1 Gammaproteobacteria bacterium
AGCGTGGCCAGCGCGGCCGTGCTGTCGCCGGACTCGAACACGTGGCGCAGGTGGCGCAGCTCGTGCAGCACCTGCTTGAACCACAGCTCGTAGACCTGGTGGATGACGATGAACAGCATCTCGTCGTGCTCCGGCCCGGGCGAGCGCGGCTGCTGCAGCGCGAGCAGTTCGTCGAGGTGGAGGTAGGAAATGTACGTCAGCGGCTTGCTTTGCTTGTCCATGCCGGGATGCTACCGCCACAGGCTAAACTGGCGCCATGGGGGAACATGTGATCGACATCGGGCCGCGCGTGCCGCGCACGGCCCACCCGCTGCTGCGCTGGTGCGCGCTGCGCATCCTCGCGCTGCTGGGCTGGCGCCTGGAGATCCGCCTGCCGGACGAGCCCAAGCTGGTCGTGCTCGCCGCACCGCACACCTCGAACTGGGACGGGGTGCTCGCCGTGCTGACGGTGCTTGCGCTCGAGCTGCGCATCGGCCTGTTCGTCAAGCACACCGCCTTCCACAACCCGGTCGTCGGCCCCATCCTGCGCCGCGCCGGCGCGATCTCGATCGACCGCAACTCACCGGGCGGAGTCATCTCGCAGACGGTGGACGCCTTCAGGACGCGGACGGCGCTGGTCGTCGGCCTTGCGCCCGAAGGCACGCGCAAGCGCGTCGAGAGATGGAAACGCGGCTTCTACCTGATCGCGCAAGAAGCGCGCGTACCCATCGTCTGCGCTTACATTGACTACGGGCGCAAGGTGGTCGGCAGCGGCCTGCAGCTGAGCGCGAGCGGCGATTACGCGCGCGACCTCGAAGCGATCCAGGCGTTCTATCGCACCATCACGCCGCGGCGGCCCGAGAACTTCTCAGCGACCGGCTGACGGCGGCGGCAACGGCACGCGCATCAGCAGCAGCGCGCCCGGCACGAACAGCACCAGCAGCACCATCAGCGACAGCCGGGGATCCTTCAGCGCCAGCGCCGCCCAGCCGACCAGGATCGGCCCGAGGATGACGGCGAACTTGCCCAGCATGTTGTAGAAACCAAAATACTCGCCGGCGCGCTCGGCCGGGATCAGCTGGGCGAACAGCGCGCGCGACTGCGATTGCACTCCGCCCTGCACCAGCGCGATGACCACCGCCATGGCGTAGAACTGCCCCACCGTCTGCAACGTATAGGCCCACACCGTGACGGCGGCGTAGACCGCGATCGCCAGCACGATGGCGTTGCGCGCGCCCCAGCGCGCGCCGAGCGCGCCGAAGGCGATGGCCGCGGGGAAGCCGACGAACTGCACGATCAGCAGCGCGACGATCAGGCTGTCGTCCGGAAATCCCATGGACTGGCCGAAGTTCACCGCCATGCGGATCACGGTGTCGACGCCGTCGATGTACAGCCAGTACGCCAGCAGGAACATCCACACCGCGCGGTGGTGGCGCAGCGAGCGCAGCGTCGCCGCGAGCTCGCCCAGGGCGCCGGCCAGCACCGGGCCCGCGCGCGCCGGCGGCGGTCGCTCGCGCACCCAGCGCATCAGCGGCAGGGTGAACACCGCCCACCAGATGCCGACCATGACGAACGACCACTGCACCGCGGCGGTCTTGCCGTCGAGGCCGAACAGCCCGGGCTTGAGCACCATCGCCACGTTCAGCGCGAACAGCAGGCCGCCGCCGAGGTAGCCGAGGCCGTAGCCGAGCGCCGAGACGCGCTCGTATTGCTGCGGCGTCGCCACATCCATCATCAGCGCGTCGTTGAACACCATGCTTCCGGAGAAACCGATGCTGGCGAGCGAGAACAGCACCGTCGCCGCAACCCAGGCGTTGGCCGGCGTCGCGGCCAGCAGCGCGGTGGCAGCCGCGCCGAGCAGCGCGAACGCGAACAGGAAGGCCTTGCGCGCGCCGCTGCGGTCGGCCAGCGTGCCGAGCAGCGGCGCCATCAGGAAGATGAACAGGCCCGACGCCGAGTGCGCGAGGCCGAGGCGGAAGGTCACGACGTCGTCGGCGACGCCCTGGTTCCAGAAATTCTTGAAGAAGATCGGGAAGAACCCGGCCAGCACGGTGGTGGCGAACGCCGAGTTGGCCCAGTCGTACAGCGCCCAGGCGTACTGGGCCCGCCGCGCGGCAGTCATCGGGCGGTCTTGGCCCGGTTCAAGTTGTACCCGAGCAGCAGGGCGTCCTCGCTGCCGCCGTGCGCCGGGTAGTAACTCTTGCGCACGCCGAGCTTGTGGAAGCCCATGCCCTGGTACAGCGCGATCGCGGCGGTGTTGGACTTGCGCACCTCGAGCAGCATGAGGTCCATGCCGGCGGCGCCGGCCACCTGCTGCAGGTGCGCGAGCAGGAAGCGGCCGAGGCCCTGCTGGTGGTAGGCCGGCTCGACGCACAGGTTCAGCACGTGCGCCTCGCCCACGGCCATCGACATCACCGCGTAGGCCAGCACCTCGTCATCCGGGCTGGTGACGAGCCAGCCGCTGTAGCCCACCTTCAGGCAGTCGCGGAAGATGCCGTCGGTCCACGGGAACGCGTAGGCGCGGACCTCGATGTCGAGCACCTGCGGCAGCCACGATTCGTCCATCGGCCGCAGGCTCCACAACTGCTCCGGCTGCGCGCTCACCTCAGGCTCCGAGGAAGCGGTGGATGCGCTTGAGGTCTTCCCAGCTCTTGGCCTTGTCGGCCGGATTGCGCAGCAGGTAGGCCGGGTGGTAGGTGACCATCAGCGGCGTGCTGTCGGGCCCCCACGAATAGGTCTGCCCGCGCATCTTGCCGATCGGCGTGTCGGTGACCAGCAGGCGTTGCGCCGCGACCCGGCCGAGCGCCACGATCAGCTTCGGCTGCACCAGGCGCAACTGCTGCTCGAGGTACGGGCGGCAATGCTCGGCCTCGTCCTCGGCCGGCTCGCGGTTGCCGGGCGGGCGGCACTTCACGACGTTGGCGATGAAGGTATTGGTGGCGCGCGAGCGCCCGATCGCCCGCAGCATCTCGTCGAGCAGCTTGCCGGCGCGCCCGACGAACGGCTCGCCCCTGGCGTCCTCGTCGGCCCCCGGCCCCTCCCCGACCACCATCAGCGGCGCCTGTTGCGGACCGACGCCGAAAACCGTGTTGGTGCGCGTCTCACACAGGCGACACTTGCGGCAGGCCGCGACCGCGGCCTGCAGGCCCTGCCAGTCGGAAGGCACCGTCGCCGGCGCATCTCGTGCCGGCTCGTCCACCGCCGCAGCCGCGGCCGCCGGCTTGCCGGCACGCAGCTGCCAGGGCTCCACGCCCAGGGCCTGGAGGTAACGGAGGCGTCGGGCCGGGTCCATGCGCGAATTCTAGCCGGGGCCGGCACGCTGGCGTGGGATCAATCACCCATAGTCAAAACTTACCGTTGGCGCGAGCGGGGCGCCGCCGGAGGAGCAGCATTGGATCGAGATGACGAGTTCGACCGAGGGAGCGCGCAGCATCGCGGCGCAGTCGCTGCCGGCGGTGCAGCCGTGGAAAGTGCTGATCGCGGACGACGACAAGTCGGTCCATGCGCTCACCAAGCTGGCGCTCGGCGGCACCGCGTTCCACGGCCGCCCGCTGGCCTGGTTCGATGCCTACAGCGGCGAGGAAGCGGTGAACCTGCTGCGCGAGCATCCGGACATGGCCCTGGTGCTGATGGACGTCGTCATGGAGGACGACAGCGCCGGCCTGAACGCGGTGCAGCGCATCCGCGAGGAGCTCGGCAACACGCTGGTGCGCATCGCGGTGCGCACCGGGCAGCACGGCGTGGTGCGCGAGGAGACCATCGTCCAGAGCTACCCGATCGACGACTACCGCGACAAGGACGAGCTCAACCCCGCTCGCCTGTTCACCCTGGTCCACACCAGCCTGGCGCACTACGAGCAGTTGCGGACGCTCGAGGCGGCCCGCGCCCGGCTGCACGGCACGCTGGAAACGGCCGGCGCGCAGGGCCCCGCCCCGGCGCTGAGCGAGGAGGAGCACGAGATGGTCGTCACGCTGAGTGAAGCCATCGAGGCGCGCTCGCACGAGACCGGCAACCACGTGCGGCGCGTCGCCGAGTTCGCGCGCCTGCTCGGCCAGCTCGCCGGGCTCGACGCGCAGAGCACGCACCTGCTGTACCTCGCCGCGCCGCTGCACGACGCCGGCAAGATCGCCATTCCCGACGCCGTGCTGCACAAGCCCGGCGCGCACACCGAGGCCGAGAGCGAAATCATGCGCTCGCACGCCGAGCTCGGCCGCCGCCTGTTCGCGCGGCCCGGCTCACCGGTGCTGGAAGCGGCCGCCATCGTCGCCGGCGAGCACCACGAGCGCTGGGACGGGCGCGGCTACCCGAACGGCATGCGCGGCGAGCAGATCCACGTCTACGGCCGCATCACGGCGCTGGTCGACGTGTTCGACGCACTCATCCATCCGCGCTGCTACAAGGAAGCCTGGCCGCTGCACCGCGCGCTCGACTACATCGTCGAGCAGAGCGGCCAGCGCTTCGACCCGGCGCTGGTCGAGTTGTTCATGCAGCACCTCGACCGCTTCCTCGAGATCCACGAGCGCCTGCGCGATCGCCCCGCCGGCGTGCACTGACGCCCGGCCGGCGCGTCAAGGCGTGCCGAGCGCTTCCACGGCCTGCGGATGCGCGCGCCCGCGCGGCGCCGTCGCCAGGCGGTTGACCGCGTTGAGGTAGGCCTTGGCCGAGGCCACCACGATGTCGGTGTCGGCGCCCTGGCCGTTGACGATGCGGCCCTCCTTGCGCAGCCGTACCAGCACCTCGCCCTGGGCGTCGCCGCCCTGAGTGATGTTGCTGACCGAGAACAGCACCAGCTCGGCGCCGGACTGGGCGACTTTCTCGATCGCCGAGAACACCGCGTCCACCTGGCCGTCACCGACGGCCGTCGCCTCATGGCGCTCGCCGTCGACCGACAGCACCACGCGCGCCCTCGGCTTCTCGCCCGTCTGCGTGCCGGTCTGCATCTCCAGGAGGCAGACGCCATCGCCGGTGCAGGCGTGCTCCTGCTCGTTCGCGAGCGCCTGCAGGTCCTCGTCGTGGATCTCGTGCTTCTTGTCGGCGAGTTCCTTGAAGCGCGCGAAGGCCCGGTTCATCTCGAACTCGGACTCGTGCCGGATGCCCAGCTCCTCGAGGCGCTTCTTGAGCGCGGCGCGCCCGGAGTGCTTGCCGAGCACCAGCTTGTTGGCGTTCCAGCCGACGTCCTCGGCCCGCATGATCTCGTAGGTCTGGCGGTGCTTGATCACGCCGTCCTGGTGGATGCCGGCTTCGTGCGCAAAGGCGTTGGCGCCGACGATGGCCTTGTTCGGCTGCACCGGGAAGCCGGTGATGCCCGACACCAGGCGCGAGCAGGTGACGATCTGCGTGGCGTCCACGCGCGTGACGCAGGGGAACTGGTCGGCGCGCGTGCGCACCGCCATGACGATCTCCTCGAGCGCCGCGTTGCCGGCGCGCTCGCCGAGGCCGTTGATGGTGCACTCGACCTGGCGCGCGCCGCCGATCAGCACCGCCGACAGCGAGTTGGCCACCGCAATGCCGAGTTCGTTGTGGCAGTGCACCGACCAGACCGCCTTGTCGGAGTTCGGCACGCGCTCGCGCAGCGACTTGATCAGCGCGCCGAACATGTGCGGCAGCGTGTAGCCGACCGTGTCCGGGATGTTGACCGTGGTGGCGCCGGCGGCGATGACCGCCTCCAGCACGCGGCACAGGAAGTCCGGCTCCGAGCGGCCGGCGTCCTCCGGCGAGAACTCGACGTTGTCGGTGTAGCGGCGCGCGTGCTTCACCGCGGCGACCGCCTTTTTCACCACGTCCTCCGGATCCATGCGCAGCTTTTCGCGCATGTGGATCGGTGAGGTGGCGATGAAGGTGTGGATGCGCGACTGCCGCGCCGGCTTGAGCGCCTCGGCGGCGCGGTCGATGTCCTCGGCACTGGCGCGAGACAACGAGCAGACCACGCTGTCCTTGATCTCGCGCGCCACGGCCTGCACCGCGGCAAAGTCGCCGGGGCTGGCCACTGCGAAGCCGGCCTCGATCACGTCCACCTTCAGGCGCTCGAGCGCCAGGGCGATGCGGACCTTCTCGTCCTGGGTCATGGAGGCGCCGGGCGACTGCTCGCCGTCGCGCAACGTGGTGTCAAAAATAATCAGCTGATCGTTCATGTGAATCCCGTTGGCCGCGTCCGGCGGACGCAGCTTGGCTGTCAGGGGTGACTCGGGTCTTGCACGGTGTGGGCCCCGTGCGGCCGTGAGGAGGTGTCTGCCTTACGGCAGAAGCAGACCGAGCAGCAGCAGCGTGCCGGCGCGGGGCGCCAGACGTGCTTCGATGCGGCTCGAGGTCTGCATGGCCAAACTATATTACAGGCTCGGTGGCGTGTCGCGGCCGCCGAACAGGGCCCGGCCGTGCGAGGTGCGCCGGTACAGCGCCATCAGTGGCCCGGACAGCGCGTAGCACAGGAAGGCGATGAAGAAGGTGTGCGGCGGGTACATCAGGAACAGCGCGAACAGGCCGAGGGCGAACAGCAGGTAGCGGAACGGCACGCGCTCGGCGAGCTTGACCTGCTTGAAGCTGGCGAAGCGGATGTTGCTGACCATCAGCAGCGCCGCGCCCCAGGTGATCACCATCGCCGGCACCACCAGGTAACGCCCCTGCACGTCGAGCTCGTGCATGGACCAGACGAAGCCGACCACCACCGCCGCCGCTGCCGGGCTCGGCAGGCCGAAGAAATCGCCCTTGGCCTCGCCGCGCGCCGCCAGCACGTTGAAGCGCGCCAGGCGCAGCGCGGCGCAGGTGGTGTAGGCGAAGGCAGTGACCCAGCCGAGCTGGCCGCCCAGCCACTTGTAGGCCGACAGGTGGGACAGCGAGTACTCGAACATCACGAACGACGCCGCCAGCCCGAAGGCGACCATGTCGCACAGGCTGTCGTATTCCTTGCCGAAGTCGGAGGCGGTCCTGGTCAGCCGCGCGATGCGGCCGTCGAGCGAGTCCGCGATCATCGCCGCCAGGATGCCGACGCAGGCGTGCTCGAACTTGTTGTTGACCGCGCTGATGATGGCGTAGAAGCCGCCGAACAGCGTCATGGTGGTGAACAGGTTCGGCAGCAGGTAGATGCCGCGCCGCCGCCGCTGCACGTCGTCCGTCTCGATGTCCGCCATGGGCGCAGTTTACCCGGTGCGCGGGCGCGCCGAAGCCTCAGTTCCTGCTGCGGTCGACCAGCTTGTTCTTCGCGATCCAGGGCATCATCGAGCGCAGCTTGCCGCCGACCTTCTCGATCGGGTGCTCGGCGCCGAGCCGGCGCTGGGCCTTGAGCACCGGCTGGCCGGCCTGGTTCTCCAGCACGAACTCGCGCGCGAACTGCCCGGTCTGGATCTCGCGCAGAATCTTCTTCATTTCGACCTTGGTGGCCTCGGTCACGATTCGGGGACCGCGGGTGTAGTCGCCGTACTCGGCCGTGTTGCTGATCGAGTAACGCATGGTGGACATGCCGCCCTCGTACATCAGGTCCACGATCAGCTTGAGCTCGTGCAGGCACTCGAAGTACGCCATCTCGGGCGCGTAGCCCGCCTCGACCAGCGTCTCGAAGCCGGCCTGCACCAGCGCGGTCGCGCCGCCGCACAGCACGGCCTGCTCGCCGAACAGGTCAGTCTCGGTTTCTTCCTTGAAGTTGGTCTCGATGATGCCGGCGCGGCCGCCGCCGATGGCCGACGCGTAGGCCAGCGCGATGGCGTGCGCCTTCTTCGACGGGTCCTGCGCCACGCAGATCAGGCACGGCACGCCGCCGCCCTGGGTATAGGTGCTGCGCACCAGGTGGCCGGGGCCCTTCGGCGCGATCATGATCACGTCCATGTCGGCACGCGGCGTGATGAGCTGGAAGTGGATGTTGAAGCCGTGCGCGAAGGCCAGCACGCCGCCCTTCTTCAGGTTCGGCGCGATGCTGTCCTCGTAGATCTTGCGCTGGTCCTGGTCCGGCGCCAGCACCATGACCAGGTCGGCGCCCTTCACCGCCTCGGCGACTTCCTTGACGGCCAGGCCCGCGGCCTCGGCCTTCTTCCACGACCCCGAGCCCTTGCGCAGGCCGACGGTGACCTTGACACCCGAGTCCTTGAGGTTCTGCGCGTGGGCGTGGCCCTGCGAGCCGTAGCCGATGATCGCGACCTGCTTGCCCTTGATGTTGGCAGGCTTGGCGTCCTTGTCGTAGAAAATCTTGATGCTCACTCGATGCTCCCCAGTATTGGAACCACGCTTGTTCAGGCTGCCGCGTCCGTGCGCGCTGCCAGAATCCGGTGACCCGGTTCGATGGCGGCGACCCCGCTGCGGACGACTTCCAGCACCCGTGCCAGTCCGCCGATCTCCTTGAGGAAATCGCTGACCTCCAGGCCCGTGCCGGTGACCTGCACCGTGCGCGTGCTGTTGCTTTCGTCGAGCAGCTGGCCGCGGTAGCGGCGGATCACGTCGACCACGGCGCGCGCCGAGGCGCCGGCGACGTCCACCTTGACCAGCAGCAGCTCCATCTCGACG
>JANNLM010000362.1:0-2809 GCA_031396825.1 Gammaproteobacteria bacterium
GCCCTCGAACATCCTGGTGGACGGCTCGGGCGGCCTGAAGCTGCTCGACTTCGGCATCGCCAAGATGCTGAACCAGGACAACGAGGAAACCATGACCGAGGCGGGCATGCGGGTGATGACGCCCGCCTATGCCGCACCCGAACAGATCCTGGGCGAGCCGGTCACCACCGCCACCGACGTGTATGCGCTCGGCGTGCTGCTGTTCGAGTTGGCGACCGGGATGATGCCGCACCAGCGCGGCAAGCGCAGCGTGGATGCGCTGGCCGACGAGCTTTCGCGCGAGAGCGCCGAGCGACCCAGCGCCGCGTTGCGCAGGCAGTCGCGCGTCTACGGCACCTCACGCGACCGGCGGCGGCGCGCGCGCGCTCTGGAGGGCGACCTGGACACCATCGTGCTGAGTGCGCTGCAGCGCGAGCCGGAGCGCCGCTACGGCACCGCTTCGGCCTTCGCCAACGACCTCAAGCGCTGGCTGGACGGCCGCCCCATCGCGGCGCGGCGCGAATCGCGCTGGTACCGCGCGCGCAAGTTCATCCAGCGCAACCGCCTGGGGCTCGCCGCGTCCGTCGCGGGCCTGCTCACGCTGCTCGCCGGCCTCGGCTTCGCGCTCTGGCAGGCGGACATGGCCCATCGCAGCGCGGCGCAGGCGGCGATGGAGACGCAGCGCGCCGAACAGCACGCGCGCCAGGCTTCGCGCACCAAGGACTTCTTGGTGGGCCTGATCGCCCGAATCAATCCCTACGAGACTTCGCGCGGGCCGGAGCTTTCGGCCGCGCAACTGCTGGAGACGGCGTCGGCGGAGATCGAAGCCGGCCTCGCCGACGCCCCGGCGGCGCAGGCGGAGCTGCGCGCTGCGATCGCGAGCAGCCTGTTCCGCCTGGGATCCACGGACGAGGCGCTACCGGTGATCGATCGCGCGGTAGAGCAGTTGCGCGAGCTCGGGCCGGTACTCGCGCCCACGCTCGCCGATGCGCTGACCACCCAGGCCAGCGTGCACGCCGACGCCGGCGACTTCGCCGGCGCCGTGCGGATGAACCGCGAGGCGCTGGAAATCATGGATGGGCTGCGGGGCGACTTCCGGCGCCAGCGCATTTCCGTGTTCACCGGCCTGGCCAAGATCGCGAACATCCAGGGCCGCGCTGCGGAGGCGCTGGCGCTGCGCGAACAGATCATGCCGCTGCGCATCGCGCTGGTCGGGGAAGAGGACCCCGATATCGCGATGGACTACCAGAACCTCGCGGCCAGCTACCTCGCGCTTGACCGCTACGCCGAGGCCGAGGCCAGCTACCGCCGCGCGGAAGCAATGCTGACGCGCCTGCTCGGCCCGGAGCACCAGCGCCTGTCCTATATCTGGCACGGGCTGGGCGTGGTGCTGCTCAAGCGCGGGCAGTATGCGGATGCCGAGGCGGTGCTGCTGCGGGCGCGCGCCCTGCAGGATCGTTCGCTGAAGCCCGGCCACCCCAACGTCTCCTCCACGCGCCAGGTTCTCGCGCAGCTCTACTACTGGCAGGGCCGCGCCGACGCCGCGAGCCGCGAGATCGAGGCCGCGTACGCGAGCGTGGCGCCGGCGAAAGGGCCGACGTTGCCCTACATCGAATGGCTGCGCGCCCGCCTGCTGCTGGCCGCAGGTCGCACGCAGGAAGCGCTGGTCGCCGCGCTGGCGGCGGGCGATGGCCTCGCGGTAATCCGGGGCGAGTCCGATCCGCTCACCCTTCAGGTGCGCGCGCTGGGAGCCCTTGCGAGCTTCCGCGCGGGCCAGCGCGAGCGCGCGGAACGCGAGCTGCGCCACATCGTCGCCGCGCTGCGCGCGAGCACGACGGCGCATGCGGAGGAACTCGCCGAGAGCAGCGTGTTCCTGGCCGGCATCCGAGCCGAGCTGGGCGACCCGCGCGAGGCGCGCGCGCTGTACGAACAGGCGCTCGCCGAATACGCGCGCATCGTCGAGCCCGCCCATCCGCAGGTGCGCGAAATCATCGCCGCCCGCGACCGCCTGTAGGGAAACGGGGAAAAGGGGACGGGGGTAATTAAGACGCCCAGCTCAATTGCGTCCGACGTCTTTGCAAGGCGGCTTAATTACCCCCGTCCCCTTTTCCCACCGTCCCCTTTTTCAGGAGTGTCGAGCCCTGGGCGCAAGCGCTCAGCGGTTCATCCGTGCCTCGACGAGCTGCGCCACCACGGCAGGATCGGCGAGCGTGCTGATGTCGCCGAGTTGCTCGTGCTCGTTCGCCGCGATCTTGCGCAGGATGCGGCGCATGATCTTGCCCGAGCGCGTCTTGGGCAGCCCCGGCGCCCACTGGATCAGGTCCGGTGACGCGATCGCGCCGATCTCGTGGCGCACGAAGTTGCGCAGCGCCGCGCGCAGCTCCTCCGAGGGCTCCACCCCCGATTTCAGGGTGACGTAGGCATACAGGCCCTGGCCCTTGATGTCGTGCGGGTAACCCACGACCGCGGCTTCGGCCACGTCGTGGTGCGCGACCAGGGCGGATTCGATTTCGGCGCTGCCCAGGCGATGCCCCGACACGTTGATCACGTCGTCGACGCGCCCGGTGATCCTGTAGTAACCGTCCGCATCGCGGCGCGCGCCGTCGCCGGTGAAGTACGTGCCCGGGAAAGTCCGGAAATAGTTCTCCACGAAGCGCGCGTGGTCGCCGTAGATGGTACGCATCTGGCCCGGCCAGGAATCCAGCAGGACGAGATTGCCTTCGCAGGCGCCGTCCAGGATCGTACCTTCGGCATCGACGATGGCGGGACGCACGCCGAAGAAGGGCAGGGTCGCAGACCCGGGCTTCTGCGGGATCGCGCCTGGCAAGGG
>JANNLM010000019.1:0-3728 GCA_031396825.1 Gammaproteobacteria bacterium
ACCACGGCCTGGAAGGCGCCCGGCGCGAGGAAGAAGTTGATGAAGCCCGGCCCGGCGATCTCGGTCTTGATCACGCGCGCCGACGCCGGCAGGTGCTTCATGATCGCTTCGGCCACCGCGCGCGGCGGCTGGCCCAGCGGCTTGGCCAGCGCCAGCGCGACGTTGGTGGCGAAGTCGCCGTGTTTGGCGTCTTTCGTTGCGTCGATGGTGATGGTCGCGGGCGCACCGACTCCCGTGCCGGACAGCACGGGCTCCAGTGCGGCGCGCAGCAGCGCTTGCAGATGGTCTTTCATGGGGGCCGAAATTCTACCGGGAAAAAGGGGACGCACATCTTTTTTTAATCATGTGCGTCCCCTTTTCAGAAGAGGTCGACCGGATCGACGTCCACGGACCAGCGCACCTTGCGGGCCGTCGGCAGCTTGTCGAAACCCGGGACCGCGGCTGCCAGCAGTCTCTGCAGCGCCGCGCGCGAGGACGCCTGCAGCAAAAGCTGCGCGCGGTAGCGCCCGGCGAGGCGCTCCATCGGCGCTGGCACCGGGCCGAGCACGCCAACCTTCGGCTCGCGCGGCAGCGCCTCGCGGACCTCGGTCAGGAAGGCCAGCGCCTGCGCCAGCGCCGGCCCTTCGGCCCGCAGCAGCGCCAGGTGCGAGTACGGCGGCAGGCCCAGCGTCTTGCGGTGCTTGAGCAGCCGCTCGGCCAGTGCGGGATAGCCGCCCTCGAGCAGGCACAGCAGCTCGGGGTGTTTCGTCTCGTGGGTCTGCAGGATGACCTCGGCCTGCTGGCCGACGCGCCCGGCGCGGCCGGCCACCTGCGTCACCAGCTGCCCCATGCGCTCGATCGCGCGGAAGTCGTTGCCGTAGAGCGCCTGGTCCACGTCGAGGATGCCGACCAGCGACAGCCCGGCGAAGTCGTGGCCCTTGGCCAGCATCTGCGTGCCGACCAGGATGTGGATCGCGCCCGAGCGGATGTCGCCGAGCAGTTTCTCCAGCTCGCCGCGCCGGCGGATGCGGTCCGAGTCGAAACGCTCGACCCGCTTGCCGGGGAAGGCGTCGCGCAGGCCGGTCTCGATGCGCTCGGTGCCCTGGCCCACCGGCATCAACGCTTTCGAACCGCAGGCGCCACACATCACCGGGATCGCCGCTTGCGCGCCGCAGTGATGGCAGATCAGGCGGCCGCGCCCGCGGTGCAGCGTCAGGCGCGCGTCGCATTGCTTGCACGGCGCCTGCCAGCCGCAGTCGTGGCACAGCAGCACCGGCGCGTAGCCGCGGCGGTTGATGAACAGCAGGGCCTGGCCGCCGGCGTCGAGGTGCCGGCCGATCGCCTCGAGCAGCGGCGCCGACATGCCGTGGTCGAGCGGGCGGCTGCGGATGTCGAGCAGGCGGATCGCGGGCGGGGCCACCGAGTGCACGCGGCGCGTCAGGCGCGCGTGGCGGTAGCGGCCCGTGCGGGCGTTGTTGAGCGTCTCGAGCGAGGGCGTGGCGCTGCCCAGGATGACGGGCGCCCTGGCGCGCTGCGCGCGCACGATGGCGAGGTCGCGCGCCGAGTAGCGCAGGCCCTCGTGCTGCTTGAACGAGCCGTCGTGCTCCTCGTCGACGATCACCAGGCCGAGGTCCTTGAACGGCACGAACACCGCCGAACGCGTGCCGATGACGACGCCGGCGGCACCGTCGCGCGCCCGCAGCCAGGCCTGGGTGCGGGCGCCTTCCGCCATCGCCGAGTGGTAGCTGACCACGCTGGCGCCGAAACGCCGCGCGAAGCGCTCGGCCAATTGCGGCGTGAGGCCGATCTCCGGCACCAGCACCAGCACCTGGCGGCCGGCGGCCAGCACGTCGGCGGCGCGCTGCAGGTACAGCTCGGTCTTGCCGCTGCCGGTGATGCCCTCGACCAGCGATGCCGCAAAGCCTGTCCCGAGCCCGGTCGAGGGGCCGTCGCCGTCACGCAGGATCACCAGCGCGCGCTGCTGCTCGTCGGTGAGTTTCGGGGCGGCCTCGGCAGCGTGTTCAGCCGGTGGGCGCTTCGGCGGCTTGATCTCGGCGGCGCGGCCCTGGCGCAGGCCCACGGGCAGCGCCGTGGCGATCGTCTCGCCGATCGGGTGCTGGTAGTACTCGGCGGCGAAGCGGCACAGGCCGAGCATGTCGCCGGGCAGCAACGCACCCGCGTCGAGCACTTCGACGACCGTCTTGTAGGAGCGAGCCGTCGCTTCGCGCTGCGCCGGCGTTCCCAGCGCCACGCCGACGACTTGCCGCGAGCCGAAGGGCACGCGCAGGCGCGCGCCGGCGTGGATGATCAATTCATCGCCAACGCGATAATCGAAGCTCGTATACAGGGGCGCGGGCACCGCGACGGCCACCAGGCGCTCGATTTTCACGAGCATGTTCCCTGTGTGGATAACTCTGGGGAGAAATGGCACCCCCCCTGCGTCGCCTGGATGCCACAGCTTTGGCGCGGATTGCGTCGCGGCAAACCTGAATAAATATCTCTCTTTAAATCAATCAGATACATGAGATTTTTGGAGCGGCTCGTGATGGGGGCACCCGCCTCACGGCGCCCCGGGGGCGGGGCCTGATTTGTTAATAAGGAGGAGTTGTCAAGCCCCCCGCGAGTCGGCTGCTGCGCGGCGCGGGCACCATACCACGCGTGGGTCACGACCCTGCCGGCGGCTGACGGGGTGACCCCCGCGAAGCGGCTACACTCGCCCGAACAAAATTCCGATCCCTGCTCGTGACGAGGAGTCCTGCGTGAGCAAGCGATACGCGGTGCTGTTCCCGGCCCTGGCGGCGCTGCTGATCGCCGCGTGCGGCGACCGCGAAGCGAAGGCTCCGGCCGCGCCGGGCGTGGACCTCGCCGGCAAGACCATCTCGATCGGCGTGCTCAACGACGAAAGCGGTGCGGCGGCGGCGATCGGCCGCCCGTGGGGCACCGGGCTGCGCGTGCTGGCGGCGCAGATCAATGCCGGCGGCAGCGGCCTGCTGCCGGAGGGCTGGAAGATCCAGTTGGTCGAGCGCGACCACGGCTACAACCCGCAGCGCTCGGTGCAGATGTACAACGAAATCCGTGACCAGGTGCTGTTCATCGGCACCAGCTTCGGCACGCCCAACACGCTGCCGCTGCGGCCGTCGCTGGCGCGCCACAAGATGGTCGCCTTCCCGGCCTCGCTGGCCTCGAAGATGGCCGAGTTCGAGTACACGCCGCCGATCGGGCCGTCGTACCGGCTCGAGGCGATGCGCGCGCTCGACTGGATGGCGCAGCAGGCGGGAGGCGCCGGCAAGGTCAAGCTCGGACTGGTCTACCAGCAGGATGACTACGGCGCCGACGGCCGCGATGGCGTGGCCGAGGCCGCGCCGAAGCTCGGCATCACGGTCGTTTCGCAGCAGACCTACGCGCCGGGCCAGCCGGACTACACGGCGGTGGTCGCGGCGCTGAAGGAAGCCGGCGCGACGCACGTGATGCTGACCGCGTTGCCCAGCGCCACCGCGCCGATCCTCGGCATCGCCGCGCAGCTCGACTACAAGCCGGTGTGGGTCGGCAACTCGCCGTCGTGGATCGACCGCTTCTTCGACGCCAAGGTGGTGCCGCCGGCGATCTTCGCCAACTTCCACTGGGTCACCTCGTTCGCGTACTGGGGCGAGGACATTCCGCTGATGAAGGCGTTCGTCGCGGCCTACGAGAAGTTCGGGCGCGAGATGGGCCCCCCGGACTACTACATCCTGGCCAGCTACGCGGTCGGC
>JANNLM010000083.1:0-20124 GCA_031396825.1 Gammaproteobacteria bacterium
GCACCTGCTGATCGCCGAGCACTGGCTGGGCCGGCGTTCCGACCTTTTCAACATCGCCATCCAGGCCGGCGCGATCCTGGCCGTCGTCGTCATCTACTGGCGCCGGCTGCTCGACCTCAGCCTCGGCTTCCTCAAGCCCGAGAACCGCGACTACGCGCTGAAGCTGATCCTCGCGTTCGTGCTGACCTGCGCCGGCGGGCTCACCGCCAAGCAGATGGGCCTCGAACTGCCGGAAACCGTCGCGCCCATCGCCTGGGCCCTGATCGTCGGCGGCCTGGCCATCTTCGCGGTCGAGTGGCACGTGGCGCGCCAGCCGCAGGCCAGCCGGCTGACCTGGACCGTCGCCATCGTCGTCGGCCTGGCGCAGGTGCTGGCGGCGGTGTTCCCGGGCACCTCGCGCTCGGCGGCGACCATTTTCGCGGCGATGCTCTCCGGCATGACCTCGCGCGCCGCCGCCACCGAGTTCTCGTTCCTGCTCGGCATCCCGACCATGTTCGCCGCCACCGCGCTGGAGACTTACGACGCGGTCGAGGACGGCCAGCTCGCCAGCGAGCCGCTCGGCGAGCTCGCCGTGGGCTTCGGGGTCTCGGCGGTGGTGGCGTTCGTCGCGGTGAAGTGGCTGCTCGGATACATCCAGACGCATCGCTTCACGCCGTTCGCGTGGTACCGCATCGCGTTCGGCGCGTTGCTGCTGGTCCTGCTGTAGGCCGGCAATCCTTTGCCGGCGGCATTGGAATGCCGCCCTACAGCGCGCGGCCGAACAGCTCGAGCGTGCGCGCCCAGGCCTTCTCGGCCTGGTCGTGGTCGTAAACCGGCGAGTCCGTCGGACACCAGCCGTGTTTGGTGCCGGCGTACACCTCGATCTCCGCAGGCAATTTCGCCTGCGCGAACGCGGCGCGCAGCGTGTCTTTCGCCGCCGGGTCCTTTTCGTCGTCGTTGGCGGCGACCGCGATCAGGAAACTCGCCTTCATGGCCGGGATCAGCAGGTGCGGGCTGTCGGGCTTGTCCGTGGCCAGGCCGCCGCCGTGGTAGGACGCGCCCGCGCCGACGCGATCGGGCAGCGCCGCCGCCGTGCGCATCACCAGCGGTCCGCCCATGCAGTAGCCCATGGTGCCGACTTTCTTCTTCGTGTCGGTGGCCTTCTGCCGATCGACGTACCCGATGAAGGCCCTGGCGTCGACCTGCGCCGTCTCGGCGTTGAGCGACCCGCGCAGCGCCATCAGCGCTTCGCGCACCGCCGGGTCCTTCATGTCGGCGCCCGCGGCAGAAGTCGGCGCGCGCCTGGCCCGGTAGAACGGGTTGACCACCAGCACCGCGTAGCCGGACTGGGCCAGGCGCGTCGCCATGCCCTTGAACGCCTCGCGCAGCCCGAAGATGTCGGGCCAGATCAGCACGGCCGGATGCTTGCCCTGCTCGGGATGCACGAAATACGCGTCGCACGTGCCGGCCGGCGTCTTGATGTCCACGTCCTGGCCCTTGGTGTCCACGGCCAGGGCCAGCTTCGGCAGCGCGAGGCCGACGCCGGCGCCGAGCGCCAGGCTGCCGAACCGCCGCCGCGTCATGCCGGACTGCGCGAATCCGCCGAAATCGTCCTGCTCGCACATCGGTCAGCCCTCCAGAGGTTTTCGGTCCGCCGCCATCCTGCGCTCCTCGACCCACTGCTTCAAGCGCGCCAGCCGGCGCGTGCGCAGCTCGGCGCCGATCGCCTCGCCGCTGAGGCCCGAACCCGCCAGGTCGCCCGCCTGCACCGCAAGCATCACGTGGGCCGCGTCGCGCAGGTACGCCACCTGCGGATAGTCGCAATTCTCGAAGCCGGTGCGGCCGCGCGCATCGCTCAGGCAGGCCTGCAGCATCTGCTCGAAGCGCTCGGGCCGGCGCGCGACGTCGACGCGCTCGAGCAGTCCCAGCAGCGTGTCGGGGCGCAGCTCCAGCGCCTGGTGCACGATCAGGTGCTCGCGCGTGTGCATCACGGCCAGTTCGCGGCAGTCGGCCGGCACGCGCAGGCGCTCGCAGAACTGCTCCACCAGCGGCACGCCGCGGCGCTCGTGCTGCTTGTGGCTCGGCCACTCGCCTTTCGGCGTGCGCGCCTTGCCGAGGTCGTGCAGCAGCGCCGAGACCCGCACCGGCAGGCCGAAGCCCATGCGCGCCGCCGCGTCCACGCACATCAACGTGTGCACGCCGCTGTCCACCTCCGGGTGGTAGTCGGCGCGCTGCGGCACGCCGAACAGCGCGTCGAGCTCGGGCATCACGCGCGCCAGCGCGTGGCAGTCGCGCAGCGTCTGGAAGAACACCGACGGCCGCTCGAGCGTGAGCGCCTTGGCGGTCTCCTGCCAGACGCGCTCGGCCACCAGCGCGTCGACCTCGCCCGCGGCCACCATCTGGCGCGCCAGCGCCAGGGTCTCGTCGGCGACGCGGAAGCCCAGCGGCGCGAAGCGCGCGTGGAAGCGCGCCAGCCGCAGGATGCGCACCGGGTCCTCGGCGAAGGCGGGCGACACGTGGCGCAGCAGGCGTGCATCGAGGTCGCGGCGGCCGCCGTGCGGATCGACCAGCTCGCCGTCGTCGGTGCGGGCGATGGCGTTGACGGTGAGGTCGCGGCGCGCGAGGTCGTCCTCGAGCGTGACCTCGGGGCCGGTGTGGAACGTGAACCCGTGGTAACCGCGCCCGCTCTTGCGCTCGGTGCGCGCCAGGGCGTGCTCCTCTTTCGTCTGCGGGTGCAGGAACACCGGGAAGTCCTTGCCGACCGGCTGGTAGCCGGCGGCGGCCATCTCTTCCGGCGTCGTCCCGACCACGACCCAGTCGCGCTCCTTCACCGGCAGGCCGAGCAGCGCGTCGCGCACCGCGCCGCCGACGCAGTAGCGCTTCATCGCGCGCCTCCGCCGGCCACGGTCACGGGCGCGAGCGGCGCCAGCAGCGGCAACACCGCGGCGGGCTGGCCGTTGCGGCGCCAGCCGAGAATGACGACGTGCGCCAGCGTGCGCTGCACGTAGCTGCGCGTCTCGTTGAACGGGATGTTCTCGATCCAGATTTCGGCGTCGGTGGTCTTGCGCGGCAGCCACGCCGTAATCCGGCTCGGGCCGGCGTTGTACGCCGCCAGCGTGACGATGAAGCGGTCGCGGTAGCGGCCCTGCAGCTCGCGCAGGTAGCGCGCGCCGAGCGGGATGTTGACGTCCGGCCGGAACAGGTCGGCCCGCGCCGGCAGCGGCAGCCCGGAGCGCTGCGCCACCGCGCGCGCCGTCGGCAGCAGCAGCTGCAGCAGCCCGAGCGCGTCGGCGCTCGACACCGCGCGCGGGTCGTACAGGCTCTCGGTGCGCAGCACGGCGTAGAGCCACTCCTCCGGCAGGCCGGTGTCCTTCGCCGCCACCCCGACCTGCGGCTCGAACGGCCGCGGGTAGCGCAGCCACAGGTCGTCCCACAGTTGCAGCTCGCTGAGCAGTTGCACCGCCGGAAAGTGCCAGCCCCAGCCGGCGACGAGGCGCGCGGCCTGCGCGCGCGCGCCGGCGGCGCGGTCGCGCAGCGCATGACGCAGCTCGGCCAGGGCCAGCTCCGGCCGCTCGGCGAGCAGCAGTTCCTGCGCGCGCTGCATCGCCGGCAGCGCGGCGAGCTCGGCCTGCACCGCGAGGTCGTCCTCGATCGGCTTGGGGCGCAGCTCGGGGCGGCGCCCGAGCCGCTCGGCGGCAAGGAAGCCGTAGTACTCGCGCTCGTGCGCGAGCGCCTCGTAGATCTCGCGCGCCTGCTTCAGGTGGTTGCGCTCGACCAGGCGCGCGCGGAAGTAGCGCCAGCGCGGCTCCTCGCGCTGCACCGGCGGCATCGCCTCGATCCACTTCAGCGCCCGGCGCCACTCGTGCTGCAGCAGCGCGGCGCGCACGCGCCACTCGCGCGCCAGCGCGTCGAGCGCCTCCTCCGGCAGGTCCTCGAACACCTCGACCGCCGCCTCGTCGAGGTCGTAGGCCAGGCCGAGCGCGTGCGCCAGGCGCAGCTCGTTGCGCTGCGCCGCGGTGAACAGCGGATGCTTCAGCAGCCCCGGGAACAGCTCGGCGGCCGCGCGCGAGTCGCGCCGCGCGACGCCGTCGAACGCGATCACCAGCGCCTCGGCCAGTTCGGCGTCGCCGGGCTGCGGCGACGGCGGCGGCGGCCCGGCGAGGAAGGCCTTCAGCTCGCGCTCGGGCGCGGCGCGCAAGCGGTCCTGGAACAGCACCAGCGCGCGCCGCTCGAGCGGCAGCAGCGACAGCCCGGCCGGCAGGCGCAGGCGATTGCGCGCCGCGTACAGCGCGCGCGACTCGATCTCGGCGGGCGTCAGGCGCCCCGGCGCCTCGAGCCACTGGAACACCGGCTCGCACGCCGCCGGCCGCTCGCGATGCGACAGCCACTGCGCCAGCGCCTCGCCGCGCACCGCGTCGGCCGGTCCCTGCGCCATGCGCGCGGCCAGCGCGTGGCAGCGCAGCGCCGGGTCGGCCAGCACCAGCGGCGCCTCGGCCTGGAATTGCGCCCACGCCTTGCGCTCACCAAGCCAGGCGAGCCACGCCCCACGCAACTCGCGCGTGACCGGTTGCTCGTCGTGCTGCGCGAGGAACTCGTGCACGCGCTGCTCCAGCGCGGTCTCGCGCGCGCCGGCGCGCACCGCCGCGAGCCGGTGGCGCAGGCGCGCCGCCTCGACGTACGGGTACAGCAGGTAGCCGCGCAGCGCCGCGCCGTCGGGCGGGCGCTTGGCTTGCGCGGCGGCGTCGAGCGCGGCGCGGAATTCGGCGCGCACCCGGTCCTGGCGGCCGGCGTCCTGTTCGGACGCCGCCTGTTCGGACGCCGCCTGTTCGGACGCGGCCTGCGCGCACGCGGCCATGCTGGCACTGGCCAGCAGTGCCGCAGCCATGAATTGCGCGTACCGTCGAGTCATGCGGTCTCGGTTACGATGAAGTGTCCCGATTCTAGGGCAAGGCGATGGAAACCCTGCTGATCTTCGCGGCCACCGGCGTCGCCGCCGGCCTGCTGGCCGGCCTGTTCGGCGTGGGCGGCGGGCTGATCATGGTGCCGGCGCTCGCCTTCGTGCTGCCGGGCCAGGGGGTTGGACCGGAAATCGTCATGCAGGTTGCGGTCGGCACCTCGCTCGCCGTGATCTCGGCAACTTCGCTGTCCTCGACGCTCGCCCACCACCGCCAGCAGGGCGTGCGCTGGGACGTGCTGCTGCGCTTCGCACCCGGGCTGGCGGCCGGCGCCGTCGCCGGGGCATTCGTCGCGCACGCGCTACCCGGCCTGGTGCTGCAACGGATCGTCGGCGCCGGCGCGATCCTCGTCGCCCTCCAGATGTTCCTCGATAAAGGGGACGCAACCCTTTTTCGGGGCGAGGCGGAAAAAAGGGTTGCGTCCCCTTTATTGCTGGCCGGCGGCGTGATCGGCCTGCTCAGCGCGCTGATCGGCATCGGCGGCGGCTCGCTGACGGTGCCGTACCTGACCTGGCGCGGGGTGCCGATCCGACAGGCCGTCGGCACCGCCGCGGCCTGCGGCGTGCCGATCGCGTGGGCCGGCGCGGCCGGCTTCATCGCCGCGGGCTGGAGCGTGGCGGGCCGGCCGGAGGCGAGCCTGGGCTACGTGGTGCTGCCGGCGTTCGCCGCCATCGCGGCGGCCAGCGTCGTGGTCGCGCCGCTCGGCGCGCGCCTGGCGCACCGTCTGCCGCCGCAGGTGCTCAAGCGGGCGTTTGCCGCGTTGCTGCTGGTGATCGGAGCGTTGCTGCTGACCGGTCGCGCCTGAGAGGCGCTCCTACTCGAGCTTGGCGCGCAGCGCCTCGATGCGCTTGCGGTTGACGTCGAAGTCGCGCACGCCCAGGCGCGAGGACGAGCGCACCTGCACGGCCTTGCCGTCGGCGAAGAACTCGACGTCGTCGGTGAAGCCCATCAGCGCGGTGCTGAACTCGGCGTACAGGTACGCCCCTTTGTGCTCGACCACCTTGGCGCGTGAATGCGCGCCGACCAGCTTGGCCACGCGCTGCATCGCGGCGCCGGCGTCGCCGCCGAGCTTGATCGGCGCGATGTAATGCTTGTCGTCGGCCGCGGCCTGGCTGCTGACCCAATTGGGCTTCCAGGTCCTGGCGGCGGTGAACTTGCCGTCGCGGACACCGAGGTCGGCCGGTCGCTTGCCGGTGAACTTGAACATGAGTGATTCCTCTAGGTACCGGGTTCGGGTTGGGCCTGCGGGATGAACTGTACGCCTTTCATGCCGGATTCGAGAATCGCGCCGCGCAGCATGGCGATGGCCTTGGCGCGCGGGAAGGTGCGCCGCCACGCCAGCACGATGCGGCGCTGCGGCTCGGGCTTGGCCAGCGGCCGCGCCACGAGCAGCGAGGGTTCGTCGTGCCGGTTCTCCACCGAGCTGCGCGGCACCACGGTGATGCCCAGGCCGCTGGCCACCATGTGGCGGATGGTCTCGAGCGAGCTGCCGGTATGCGGACGCGGCCCGTCGGTGTCGGGGTCGATGCACTTGGGGCAGGCCTCGATGACCTGCTCGCGGAAGCAATGGCCCGGCCCGAGCAGCAGCAGCTTCTCCTCGGCGAGTTTCTTCGACGGGATCGCGCTCTCGCCGCTCCAGCGGTGGTCGGGCGGCAGCAGTACCACGAACGGCTCGTCGTACATCGCCCAGGTGGTCAGCCCGTGCGTGTCGATCGGCGCCGCGACGGCGACGACGTCGAGCTCGTTGGCGCGCAGCTGCCCGAGCAGCACCGTGGTGAAGTTCTCCTCGATCACCAGCGGCATCAGCGGCGCGCGCTTGCGCAGCAGCGGCACCAGCGCCGGCAGCAGGTAGGGCCCGACCGTGTAGATCGCGCCCAGCCGCAGCGGCCCGGTCAGCGCGTCCTGGCCCTGCTTGGCGATGTCCTCGACCAGCGCGGCCTCGGCCAGCACGCGGCGCGCCTGCGCGATGATGCGCTCGCCGACCGGCGTCGGCCGCGCCTCGCCGCGGTTGCGCTCGAACAGGATCACGCCGAGCTCGTCCTCGAGCTTCCTGACCGCCACCGACAGCGTCGGCTGCGACACGAACGAGCGCTCGGCCGCGCGCCCGAAGTGGCGCTCCTTGTCGAGGTTCACCAGGTAGCGCAGCTCGGTCAGCGTCATGCGATCCAGTCGCGCGGCACGAGGAATTTCTCGTACAGCTCGGCTTCCTTCGAGCCCGGCTCGGGCTGCCAGTCGTAGCGCCACGACACCAGCGGCGGCATCGACATCAGGATCGACTCGGTGCGGCCGCCCGACTGCAGGCCGAACAGCGTGCCGCGGTCGTGCACCAGGTTGACCTCGACGTAGCGCCCGCGCCGGAGCAGCTGGAACTCGCGCTCGCGCTCGCCATAGGCCGTGTCCTTGCGCGCCTGCACGATCGGCAGGTAGGCCGGCAGGAAGTGGTCGCCGATGCTCTTCACCAGGGTGAAAGCGGTGGGGAAGCCGCCGAGCGTCCAGTCGTCGAAGAACAGGCCGCCGATGCCGCGCGGCTCCTTGCGGTGCGGCAGGTAGAAGTACTCGTCGCACCACTTCTTGAAGAACGGATAGGCCTCGCCGGCGGCGTCCTTCGCGGTCGCGTGCCAGTGGCGCGCGTCGCCCTCGAAGCCGTAGTACGGCGTCAGGTCGAAGCCGCCGCCGAACCACCACACCGCGTCCTCGTTGTGCTGCGCGACGAAGAAGCGCAGGTTCATGTGCACGGTCGGCACGTACGGGTTGCGCGGATGGATCACCAGCGACACGCCGAGCGCCTTCCACTTGCGCCCGGCCAGCTCGGGGCGCTGCTTGCTCGCCGCCGGCGGCAGCGCGTCGCCCTGCACCGTCGAGAAGCCGACGCCGGCGCGCTCGAACACGGCGCCGTCGGCGAGGATGCGGGTGACGCCGCCCCCGCCGGCTTCGCGCTGCCACTCGTCGCGGGTGAACGCGGCCTTGCCCTCCTCGGCCGCGAGCGCGACGCAGATGCGCTCCTGCAGGGCGCGCAGGTATTTCTCGACCTCGGCGGTCTGGTGCGGACCCACGCTCATCGGATCGCGCTCACTTGCGCACTGCCTTGCGCGTGGCGAGGTCGCGGATGGTCGTCGGTTTCGCCAGGCCGCCGAGCGCGCCGGGAAGCAGGTAGTCGATCTTGCCGCCGAACTGGCGCTGCACCTGCAGCAGCGTGCGCGCCGGCGCGCGGCCGGAGGGATTGGCGCTGGTCGAGACGATCGGGCCGCCGTACTGCGCGCACAGCGCGTTCGCGGTCGCGTGCGCGGTGACGCGCACCGCCAGCGTGTTGCGCCCGCCGGTCAGGTAGCCCGGCACCCACGAGGCGGCCGGCAGCAACCAGGTGACCGGACCGGGCCAGCTCGCCAGCGCGGGCTTGAGCTGCGCGGGCGACAGCGACTTGAGGAACGGCGCGACCTGGGCGAAGTCGGCGGCGATCAGGATGTATCCCTTGCCGCCGCCGCGACCCTTGAGCTGCGTCACGCGCCGGCAGGCGTGCTCGTTGAGCGGCTCGCAGCCCAGGCCCCACACCGCCTCGGTCGGATAGGCGATGACGCCGCCGCCGGCGAGCGCGTGGCAGGCGAGGTCGTAGTGCAAGCGCGAGGGCATGGGCCCCGCCCCGCTACGGCTTGGCCGGCGCGGCGGCCTTCTTCGCGGGCGCCTTCTTCTTCGCGGCCGGCTTGGCCTTCCTGGCCGGCTTCGCCGGTTCTGCCTCGGCTGGCGACGCGGCGGCGTCCGCCGGTGGCGCTTCGGCCTTCTTCTTTTTCTTGCGGCCCTTGGCGTTCTGCTCGTCGAGCAGCACGACGCATTCCTCCAGCGTCAGCGAGGCGTAGTCCTTGCCCTTGGGGATGCGCGCGCGGCGGCCCTCGTCCTGGATGTACGGGCCGAAGCGGCCCTTGATGACGCGGATCTTCGAGTCCGGGAAGCGCAACAGCGTGGCGGCGTCCATCGCTTCGATCTTGAGCTTGCGCAGCTCGAGCGCGCGCTCCAGCGTCACCGTCCAGGGGTCGTCTTCCTTGCGCAGCGACACGAACAGCTTGGTGCCGAACTTCGCGTAGGGCCCGAAGCGGCCGATGTTGGCCGAGACTTCCTCGCCCTCCGGCGACAGGCCGAGCTTGCGCGGCAGCAGGAACAGCTCGAGCGCCTGCTCGAGCGTGATGCTGTCGAGCCGCTGGGCCCCGCGCAGCGAGGCGAAGCGCGGCTTCTCCGGGTCGTCCTTGGTGCCGATCTGCACGAACGGCCCGAAGCGGCCGAGCCGCGCCGACACCGGCTTGCCGCTGGCCGGATCGGTGCCGAGCACGCGCGCCTCGTTCACTTCCTGGCGCGACAGGCTCATCTTCGAGTCCACCTGCGGCTTGAAGTCGTCCCAGAACTCCTTCAGCACCGGCTGCCACTCGCGCTCGCCGCGCGAGATCTCGTCGAGCTCGTCCTCGAAGTGCGCCGTGAACTTGTAGTCCACGTAGTGCGCGAAATGCTCGGTCAGGAAGCGGTTGACGACGATGCCGGTGTCGGTCGGGATGAAGGCCTTGCCCTGCATCTCGACGTAGCGGCGCGCGACCAGGGTGTTGATGATGCTGGCGTAAGTGGACGGCCGGCCGATGTCGAATTCCTCGAGCGTCTTGACCAGGCTGGCCTCGGTGTAGCGCGGCGGCGGCTCGGTGAAGTGCTGTTCCGGCACCACCTCGAGCAGCGTGACGACCTCGCCCTGCTCCAGCGGCGGCAGGCGCGCCTCGTCGTCCTCGTGGTCCACTTCGGTGGGGTCGTCGGCCTGGATGTTGTAGGCCGCCAGATAACCGGGCTCGATCAGGGTCTGGCCGTTGGCGCGGAAGGCGTGCTTCGGGCCCGCCGACAGCTGCACCGCGACGGTGTCGAACAGCGCCGCTTCCATCTGGCTGGCGACCGCGCGCTTCCAGATCAGCTCGTACAGGCGGGCCTGGTCCTGGCTGAGGTACTTGGCCACGTCCTCGGGCGCGCGCGCGGCCGCCGTCGGGCGCACCGCCTCGTGCGCTTCCTGCGCGTTCTTGCTCTTCGACTTGTAGACCCGCGGCTCGTCCGGGACCGCCTTCTTGCCGTAGCGCTTCGCCACCAGCCCGCGGATCTCGGTGATGGCGTCGTTCGACAGGTTGACCGAGTCGGTCCGCATATAAGTAATGAGTCCGGTCAGCTCGCCGTGGATGTCCACGCCCTCGAACAGGTCCTGGGCGGCGCGCATGGTGCGCTTGGCGGTGAAGCCGAGCTTCTTGTTGGCTTCCTGCTGCAGGGTCGAGGTGGTGAACGGCGGCGAGGGATTCCGGCGGCGTTGCTGCTTCCTGACCTCGGAAACGGTGAGCTTGCCGCCGGCGGCCTGGACGATGGCCTGCTTCGCCTTCTCGGCGTCGCCGGCCTTGCCGAGCGTGAACTGCTCGAGCCTGGCGCCGTCGTACTCGACCAGCTTGGCGCCGAAGGCCGCGCCGTTCTTGTCGGCGCGCGCGTCGATGGTCCAGTACTCCTGCGGCACGAACTTCTTGATCTCCTCCTCGCGCTCGCAGATCAGGCGCAGGGCCGGCGACTGCACGCGGCCGGCCGACAGCCCCGGCGCGACCTTGCGCCACAGCAGCGGCGACAGGTTGAAGCCGACCAGGTAGTCCAGCGCGCGGCGCGCCTGCTGGGCGTTGACGAGATCGGTGGAGATCGTGCGCGGGTTGGCCACTGCGTTCTTCACCTCGCGCTCGGTGATCTCGTAGAACACCACGCGCTTGACCACCTTGTCCTTGAGCAGCTTCCTTTCCTTGAGCAGTTCGGTCAGGTGCCAGGCGATGGCCTCGCCTTCGCGGTCCGGGTCGGTCGCCAGGTACAGCGCGTCGGCGGACTTCAGCGCGGCGCCGATCGCATTGACGTGCTTGGCGTTGCGGTCGATGACCTGGTACTTCATGGCGAAGTTGTTCGCCGTGTCGACGGCGCCGTCCTTCGGCACGAGGTCGCGGACATGGCCATACGAGGCCATGACCTCGAAGTCCTTGCCGAGATATTTCTTGATCGTCTTCGCCTTGGCCGGCGATTCGACGATGACCAGGTTTTTGCTCATCGCGTGCGAACGCGCATGAAGGTCTTGGAGTAAGGGCCTTGCTTATACGGGCTTGGACGGCCGCTTGTCTACTGCGGCGTCACTGAACGGCGGGGGCGAGGCGCTGGTACGCGCCACCCGGCGCGGCCGCGATGCGGCCGTCGAGCTCCAGCGCCAGCAGCGCCGTGGCGAGCGCATCGACCGGCATCGCGAGGCGCTCGATCAGGCGATCGAAGTGGGTCGGCTCGAAGCCGACCGCGTCGAGCACGCGCTGGCGCTCGGGCTCCAGCGCGGCCGCCGGGATGCCCGCGGCGCGGGCCGGCGCGAATTCCTCGCCGAGCTGGGCGGCGAGCTCCTCGAGGATGTCGGGCACCGACTCGGTCAGCCGCGCGCCCAGCCGCAGCAGCGCGTGCGGGCCGCGCGACAGCGGGCTGTGGATCGAGCCGGGAATCGCGAACACTTCGCGGCCCTGCTCCGCGGCGAGCCGGGCCGTGATCAACGAGCCGCTCTGCGGCGCGGCCTCGACCACCAGCACGCCGAGCGCGAGGCCCGAGAGGATGCGGTTGCGGCGCGGAAAATTCTCCGCCAGGGGCGGCGTGCCGGTCGGGAACTCCGACACCAGCACGCCGCGCGCGGCGATCTCGTGCGCCAGCTCGCGATGGCGCGCCGGGAAGGTGCGGTCGAGGCCGGTGGCGCACACCGCGACGGTGGCGCCGCCCGCGCCCAGCGCACCGCGGTGCGCGGCGCCGTCGATGCCGAGCGCCAGCCCGCTGGTGACCAGCACGCCGCAGCGCGTCAGCTCGGCGGCGAAACCCTCGGCCGTCTCCAGGCCCTGGCGCGTGGCCGAGCGCGCGCCGACGATCGCCAGCTGGCGCCGCGCCAGGTGCGCGGGATCGCCGCGGCAGAACAGCGCGACCGGCGCCTGCGCGATCTCGCGCAGCAGCGGCGGGTAGCGCGGGTCGAGCCAGGTGACCAGGTGGCAGTCGTCGCCGGCGAGCCAGCGCAGGTCCTGCTCGACCCCGGGCCAGTCCGGACTGAGCAGGCCCTGCTGCAGCGGCTGCGGCACGCCGGCGGCGCTCCAGGCTTCGGGGCCGGCCTCGAACAGGGCCTGGGGATCGCCGAAGCGCGTGAGCAGGCGCAGCGCCGTGCCCGGCCCGATGCCCGGTGCGCGGATCAGCGCGAGCCAGCCACTGGCGTGGGGGCTTTTTGGGGGGCTCAAAACAATTCGGGCGGAGGTCATCCGCCCGAATCTAAACCGAGGCCGACAGCGAAGGCTATTTCGTGTCTTCGGGCCTCTCGACCCGGTCTTTGATGTGGATGGCGCGCGTGGCCGACATCACCAGCGCGTGGCTGACACGCGCGCCGGTCTTGAACACCATCAGCGCGCCGGCCTTCAGGTCGGGCAACTGCACCTTGCCGCCGAAGAAGGCGTCCGGGTCCTTGGCCTCGCGGCCGGCCTGCCATACGTCGAGGACGTGGCCCGGCTCGAGGCCGTGCTGCTTGCCGCGGTTCAGGGTCACGATCTGGTACTGGCCGATCTGCCCCATGCCGTTGTAGACCGAGATGACCTTGCCGTCGATTTCCTTGCTCGGCGCGTGCGGCAGGAAGCGCACTGCCATCGGGTCGGTCTCGACCGCCAGCAGGTAGTCGCCGGCGCGCGCCTCCATGTCGGAGCGCAGGATGTAGATCGTGGACGGGTCGCCGAACGCGCGGACCTCGGCATCGCCCACCGGCAGCACTTCGAAGCCGATGTCGTCGCCGTCATCCGGATCCACGTATTCCTTGCTGCGGCGGACGATCTGGTACCGGCCGATGCTCTGGTCTTCGATGTCGAGCACGTAGGCGATCGAATCGGCCGCGCCGAACAGCTGCTTCTCCTCGAAATCGAGGATGTAGGGTGCGTCGTCGAGCTCGTCCTCGTCGATCACGCGCGGCCCGCGCAGGAAGGCGCGGATCTGCTCGGCCGGGATGGCGGTGATGGCCTGGTCCACCGGCATCTGGCGGGCGACCGGCGTGAAGGAGCCCAGGCCGCCCGGCGGGATGACGTCGACCGGCCCGGCCGGCTTGCCATCGGCGGGAGGCCGGCCGGCCGGGCCTTCGCCGGCCTTGGCCAGGCGCGCCTGACCGTCGACGAAGTACAGGTACAGCTCGTCGCCGGGATAAATAAGGTGTGGGTTCTTGACCTTGGGGTTGACGTACCAGAGTTCCGGCCACTGCCAGGAGTCCCTCAGGAAGGTATTGGCGATGGCCCAGAGGGTGTCGCCTTTCTTCACCACGTAGCGCATCGGCGCGCTTTCCTTCAGCTCGGCGGCCTCGACGCCCTCGGCCGGCGTGGTCTCCGGCGGTGCCGCCTCGTAGGGCGTCGGTGCTTCTTCCGGAGCCGTTTCCTGGGTCGCGCAGCCCGCGGCCAGCGCCACGGCCGCGCTGAACGCAGCCACGGTAGCGCGGCGAAGCATGCTGTTATCATTCCCCATGTCGGCCACTCCCAAGACCTCCCGCCACCGGATTGTGGCATAAAAACCTGTTCCAGCAAATAGTTGCCCGAACTTTCGCAACTAAATCCTCTGATCGCACCGCCGTGGCCCTCCTGACCATCCTCCACCACCCCGACCCGCGCCTGCGGCAGAAGGCCAAGCCGGTCGAGCGTTTCGACGCCGCGTTGCAGCGGTTGATCGACGACATGTTCGAAACCATGTACGCCGCCCCCGGGGTCGGACTGGCCGCGACCCAGGTCGGCGTGGCCCTGCGCGTGGCGGTCATGGACTGCTCGCGCGAGGAAACCGTGCGCCAGCCGCTGGTGATGATCAACCCGGAAATCCTCGAGACCGCCGAACCGCAGGAGGTCGACGAGGGCTGCCTGTCGGTGCCCGGCGTATCGGACACGCTCAAGCGCAGCCACCGGGTGCGCGCCCGCGCGCTCGACCGCAAGGGCAAACCGTTCGAGGTCGAGGCCGAAGGCCTGCTGGCCCAGTGCATCCAGCACGAGATCGACCACCTCGACGGCAAGCTCTACATCGACCGGCTGTCCTCGCTCAAGCGCGAGCGCCTGCTCAAGCGCATGCGCGAAGAGCGCGACGCGCCGCCGGGCAAGTCCGTTCAGGCCTGAGCCCATGCGGCTGGCCTTCGCCGGCACGCCGGACTTCGCGGTGCCGGCGCTAGAAGCGCTGATCGCCGCCGGTCACCGGGTCGCGGCCGTCTACACCCAGCCCGACCGCCCCGCCGGCCGCGGCCGGCAACTGCAGCCCTCGCCCGTCGCGCAGCGCGCCGCGGCGCTCGAACTGCCGCTGCGCCAGCCGGCCAAGTTCACGGCGGAAGCCATTGCAGGCCTGGAACAACTGGCGGTCGATGCGCTGGTGGTGGTCGCCTATGGCCTGATCCTCCCGGCCGGCGCGCTGGCGGCGCCGCGGCTCGGCTGCTTCAACATCCACGGCTCGCTGCTGCCGCGCTGGCGTGGCGCCGCGCCGATCCAGCGCGCGGTCCTCGCCGGCGACCGCGAGAGCGGCGTCACGATCATGCGCATGGACGCGGGCCTGGACACCGGGGCCATGCTGTTACGCGAGGCGCTGCCGATCGCGCCGCAAATGACGTCCGGCGAGCTGCACGATGCGCTCGCGCCGCTGGGCGCCCGCCTGATGGTGCAGGCGCTCGATGCTCTCGCGCGCGGCACCGCGCACGAGACGCCGCAGCCGGCCGACGGCGTGACGTACGCCAAAAAAATCTCCAAGGACGAGGCGCGGCTCGACTGGTCGCGGCCGGCCGAAGAGCTCGCTCGCGCGGTGCGCGCGTACAACCCCGCGCCGGTCGCGTGGACCGAACTCGACGGCGAGCGCGTGCGCATCTTCCGCGCGCGGGCCGGCGACGCCGCGACACACGCCGAGCCCGGCACGATCGTCGACGCCGGCGCGGGCGTCATCCGCATCGTCACCGGGGCCGGCACGCTGCTGGTCGGCGAGCTGCAGTGGCCCGGCGGCAAGCCGCTGTCCGCGCAGCAGGCGGCGGCCGGACGCGCGCTCACCGGCCGGCGCCTGCGTTGACCGGCGCGTAACGCCGCAGCGTCCAGAACCCGAGCAGCCCCAGCACTCCGAGCCCGAGCCACGTCGCCGGTTCCGGCCCGGCGGCGCCGGTGAACGGCGCCTGGTTCGGATACGCGCCCGGCTGCGTGCCCTTGACCATCGGCAGCGGCACCGGCAGCGTCCGGGTCGCGGACGGATTGGCGTTGTAGACCTGTTCGGAGACCGCGACGAAGGCGGTCCATTTCGTCACCAGCGAGAACGCCAGGCCGAGGTCGGTGACGCGCTGCTTGACCGCGCTGAACGCCGGCGGCTCCGCCATGCCGTTTGGCGTGGCCAGCTCACCCATCGCTTCGCGGATGGCCGCGCGCGCCCACACCAGCGCGACCGCCTCGCCGTCGGCGCTGTGCTCGGGCAGCTTCACGGTCAGCGGCAGGCGCGCTTCGCGCCCGTGCACCAGCCCCTTGACGGTGATGTTGTACAGGCCGGGACGGGCGTAGCGCCCCTGCACCCGCACCGATCCGCCGGCGAACAGGTCCGGGATCTCCGCCGGATGCAGCTGCGCCGGCGCCAGGCCGCCCCAGTCCACCTCGATGTCGGTCAGCACCGGCGACTGCAGCCGCTGGGTCAGCTCGGCGGCCACTTCGGCGACGTTCTCGGTCGGGTCCATGTAGCGCGTGAAGCCGCGGCCGGCGCGGCCGATCTCGTCGAGCAGGTAGCGGTTGACGCCAGTGCCGACGCCGAAGGCGTAGAGCCGCGCGCCGTCGAGGCGCCGCTTGATGAGGCTGAGGATCTCGAGCTCGTTGCCGATGTAGCCGTCGGTCAGGAACGTCACGATGCGCACGCTGCCGGCCGGCGTCGGCGGCGCCAGCGCCTGCTCGATGCCGCTGCTCATCATCGTGCCGCCCTCGCCGTCCAGCGACTCGACGTAGGCCAGCCCGCGCGCGATGTTCTGCCGGGTCGCCGGCAGCGGGAATTCGGAGAACTCGGTCGCGGAATCGGAGAAGCGGATGATCCGGAAGGTGTCGGTGGGCCGCAGCTTCACCAGCGCCTGCACCATGAAGGCCTTGCTCGCGTCGATCGGCAGGCCCGCCATCGAGCCGGAGCAGTCGAGCAGGAACACCATTTCGCGCGGCGTGACGTCGGCTTCCGCCGGCACCAAAGGCGGCTCGATCAGCAGGCTGAAGAAGCCGCCGCGCGCGTCGCGATAGGCCAGCACGCCGGCGTCGGTGGCGGCGCCGGCGAGGCGGTAGCGCAGCACGAAGTCGCGGTTGTCGATGACGCGGCCAGCGGCGAGCTTCACCGTGCGCACGCGCTCGGACAGCGCCTGTACGTCGAGCGAGTGGGTGCGGCTGGCCACGCCCTGCACGACCACGCCGCCGTCGATGCGCGCCGACAGCGCGACGCGCTCGGGCTCGATCGCCGCCGGCAGGTTCACGCCGAACGCCGGCGGGTACTTCGGCAATTGCTCGACCTCCCAGCTGCCCGCAACGGGCGGCAGGTCGTCGTGCTCCTGCACACCTCCAGCCGGTGGCCGGCCCGCGTGGGGCGGTTGGAAGCGCGGGCCGACCACCAGCGGGACCACCAGCTCGTACTCGCCGTCGACCTTCGGCACGGCCTGCACGTAGCGCAGCCGTGTCGTGATCGGCAATCCCGGCATCAGGTTCGCGATGTCCTGCGTGAACAGGTTCGGGCGGTGCTCCTTGAGCAGCGCCGCGGCGCGGCCTTCGCTCTTTGCCTTGGCAAAAGTGCGCTCGGCCTGCTTCACTTCCTGGATCTGCGCGCGGATGCGCTCGCCGCCCACCTCCATGACCATCTCGAACACCGCCGCAACGGGGTCGAGCGGGAACAGGTACCGCGCGTGCACCGGCTCGTCGGACGGATTGGCGAAGGTCTGCGTCACCGTGACGGTGGCGAGGTCGCCCTGGATGTCGGCTTCGATCTCGGTCTTGAGCACCGGCAGCACGACGGTCTGGCCGCCTTGCTCGGCCTCGAGCCGCCCGCCCATGTCGCCCTCCCCGGCGAAAGCGGCGGGCACCAGCACGAGGGCGGCGACGAACAGCAGGAACAGGGCGATGCGATTGCGCATGGACATCTCCTAGATGAGTCCGGACGGGGTTCGGTGCAGGGTTTCTTCGGCGCCCGTGGCGGGCGGCAGGTCGAGCGCGCGCGCGACGGCGGCGTCCCAGGCGGCGCTGTCTTCCTCGGGCAAGTCCCAGGGCGCGATGCGCTGGACCATGGTCCAGGTCGGCGTGCGCAACGGCTTGCGGCGGGCACGGTCCGCGCGCAGCCAGTACCACACGGCTTCGGCCACGCTCGTGGCCCACTGGCCGTCGCTCGAGACGTAGCTCACCGAGATGCGCCAGCGCTGCCCGTCCGCATCGACGCTGCGATAGATCGCCGTCGGCAGCGCGCCGCGGCGCACGCCGACGTAGCGCACCTCGTGGCCGCTGTTGCGCAGGCACTCGTCCGGCGCGTGCAGGTGGCGCAGCGGCGCCGAGGTGCTGACCAGCAGCAGCCCATGCGGCCCGTAGGCCGCGCGCGCGGCCGCGCCGCCGTAGCGCGTGAAGTAGGCCTGCTCGAGCGCGTCCAGCGGCAGCGGGTGCTTGATCCACTCGCCCAGCGCCACGGGCAGCAGCGGCGCCGGCATGGCGCGCGCGACGTCCACCGGGCGCGCCGGCAAATTGACGATCACCAGCGCGCAGGCCACGAACCGAAACGGCAGCCCGCGCGGCGCGCGGACCTGCAGGCGGCGATCGCACAGCGGCTTGGCCGCGATCGGCGGCGCGAACGCGAAGGCCTCTTGCCGCCGGCCACGGCGCGCCCACCACAGGATCGGCGCGGCGCCGAGCGCCAGCGTGGCCAGGCCCGTGAGCTCGTGCCACGGCGCTTCCATGACCGGCACGCCGCTCGCCAGGCCCAGCGCCAGCAGCACCAGGCGCAGCACGTTGGCGGCCCAGGCCGCGACCACCGTCAGCACCAGGCCGCGCGCGGCGCGCAACGCGTCGGGCCGCGTCACGGCGCAGGCCGCGCAGTACAACGTCAGCAGCAGCACCAGCCCGCGCGCACCGGAGCACGGCAGGTCCACCAGCAGGTCCTGGCCGTCGAGCAGGATGCGCGTGCCCTTGCACACCACGTCGAAGTCGAGCAGCCCCAGCGCCGAGCAGGCGCCGCCGGCGGAGAGCTGCTGCAGGCCGTAACCGAGCGCGCGTTGCAGCACGCGCTCGAGCGGCAGCGACAGCGCGAACAAGGCGGCGAGCCAGCCCGGCGACACGGCGCGGCGCCGGTGCGCCAGCCCGGCCAGCGTCGCCAGCGCGAACACGTCGAGCGCCAGCGTCATCGCGCCCAGCACGTTGACCCGCAGCAGCTGGCCGGCCGCGCGCACGCTGGCGGCGATCACCAGCAGCCACAGCGCGCGCGTGGTGTCCGGCGTGTCGCGCCGCCGCGCGCTGGCGAACGACCACAGCGCCAGCGCCGCGGCCGTCAGCGCCACCCACAACCCCTCCGGGTTGTAGGTGGCGTCCGTCCACGTGGCGACGAGCCAGCGCAGCGGATCCGCGGCGAGCAGACCTGCGCCCAGGAAGACGAGCGTGGACGGACGCCGAAGGCGTTGCCAGGGGGTGGGGCCGTCGAGATCCTGCATGCCGGCCAGCATCGGGGACGGGCGTGCAGCGCCCGCGGCGGCGGCGTGCAAGCGGCAAGGAAGTTTGTGCAGGTTTGGTGCAAACCCTGTCGCGGCCATGGGCCGCTCCTACAATGGCGGCTCCATGCAGAAAGTCCTGGTAGTGGACGACGATCCCGGCATCCGCGAAGTGGTGTGCTTCGCGTTGCAGAAGGCCGGCTACGCCACGGCGGTCGCCGCCGACGGCGAGCAGGCGCTGGCGCGCTTCGCCGCCGACAAGCCCGCGCTGGTGGTGCTCGACATCCTCATGCCCGAGCTCGACGGCGTGGAGGTGTGCCGGCGCCTGCGCGCCGATGCGCGCGGCCGCGCCACGCCGATCGTTTTCCTGAGCAGCAAGGACGACGAGGTGGATCGCATCGTCGGCCTCGAGGTCGGCGGCGACGACTACGTGGCCAAGCCGTTCTCGCCGCGCGAGCTGGTGGCGCGCGTGCGCGCGATCTTGCGACGCGCGGGCGCCGCCCCCGCCGAGAAAGCCGCGCCGCCGCTGCGCCACGGCCGCCTCGCGCTCGATGCCGGCACCTACAAGGCGTTCTGGGGCGAGCGCGAGCTCGCGCTGACGCTGACCGAGTTCGGCGTCCTGCGCACGCTGTTGCGCCGGCCCGGCCACGTCTGTACGCGCGACGCGCTGATGAACGAGGCCTACGAGCTGCACAAGATCGTCAGCGACCGCACCATCGACAGCCACGTGCGGCGCGTGCGCGCCAAGTTCGCCGCGCTCGGCGCCGATCCGATCGAGACCGTCCACGGCATCGGCTACAAGCTCGGGCCATGCGATTGAGCTGGCGTCCGCGCCTCGCCACGGTGCTGGTGCTGATCACGCTGGTGATCGGCCTGCTGCCGCTCGGCGGCCTGTTCGTGCTGCGCATCTACGAGAGCGCGCTGATCCGCCAGACCGAGTCCGAGCTGATCGCGCAGGGCGCGCTGATCGCGGCGAGCTACCGCGTGCAGTTCGAGCGGCTCAGCACGAGCAAGGCGAACAAACCCGGCGTGCCCGCCGATTACGGCAACCCGCTGACCTCGCCGCCGCGTCCCGAGGATCCGGAGAACCGCTGGCGGCCGCGTTACGCGGTGCTGGACCTGGCGTCCGATCCGATCCTGCCCGCGCCCGATGAAGCGACCCCGGGCGCGCCGGCGCACCCGGCCGCGGTGGCCGCGGGACGCGAGCTGACCGCGATCCTGCAGGAAACGCAGAAGATCACGCTCGCCGGCATCCGCGTCACCGACCCGGCCGGCACGATCGTCGCCACCACGGGTGAGGAGCTCGGCCGCTCGGTGGCGCATCACGACGAAGTCGTGCGCGCGCTGACCGGCGAGTTCGTCAGCGTGATGCGCTGGCGCGGCAGCAACCCGCCTTCGGCGCCGCCGCTCGACTCGATCAGCCGCGGCACGCGCATCCGCGTGTTCGTGGCCGTGCCGATCCTGCACGGCGAGCGCGTC
>JANNLM010000213.1:0-1574 GCA_031396825.1 Gammaproteobacteria bacterium
CGCCGTGCGCCAGAAGCACCGCTCGCTGTTCATGGTCGGCTTTGCCGCCGAGACCGAGAAGCTCGAGGCCAACGCCCGCGCCAAGCTCGAGGGCAAGAAGCTGGACCTGGTCGCCGCCAACCTGGTCGGCAACGGCCGCGCCTTCGACCGCGACGACAACGAGCTGCACGTCTACTGGAACAAGGGCGGCGTCGCGCTCGGCAAGGACACCAAGGCCAACCTCGCGCGCGCCCTGGCGGACCTGATCGCGAACCGCTACAAGAGTCGCGCCTGAAGGCGCTCCTACGAGAACCCATCACCGTGCGTGAGATTCCCTGCCGCATCCTCGACCCCCGCATCGGCACGACCTGGCCGCTGCCCGCGCACGCCACCGACGGCTCGGCCGGCGTCGACCTGCGCGCCTGCCTCGACGCGCCGCTGGTGCTCAAGCCGGGCGAGACCGTGCTGATCAAGACCGGGCTGGCCATCCACATCGGCGACACCGGCCTCGCGGCGATGATCTATCCGCGCTCGGGACTGGGCCACAAGCACGGCATCGTGCTCGGCAACCTCACCGGGCTGATCGACTCGGACTACCAGGGCGAGCTGATGGTCTCGACCTGGAACCGCGGCAACGCCGAATTCACCATCCAGCCCGGCGAGCGCATCGCCCAGCTGGTGTTCGTGCCGGTGGTACAGGCGAAGCTGATGCCGGTGGAGAGCTTCGAGGGCTCGAAGCGCGGCGCCGGCGGCTTCGGCCACTCCGGGCGCCAATAACCTAGAATCCGCGTCCCATGAGCATTGACCAGAAACGGGCCGAGGGCATCGCGCGCGTCCTGACCGAGGCGCTGCCGTACATCCGGCGCTTCGGCGGCAAGACCATCGTCATCAAGTACGGCGGCAGCGCGATGGAGGACGAGAACCTCAAGTCCTCGTTCGCGCGCGACGTCGTGCTGATGAAGCTGGTCGGCCTGAACCCGGTCATCGTCCACGGCGGCGGGCCGCAGATCGACGAGCTGCTCGGCAAGCTCGGCAAGGGCCGCGAGTTCGTCGACGGCATGCGCGTCACCGACGCCGAAACCATGAAAGTGGTCGAGATGGTGCTCGGCGGCGCGGTCAACAAGGAGATCGTCGCGCTGATCAACCAGCACGGCGGGCGCGCCATCGGCGTCACCGGCAAGGACGACGGCATGATCCGCGCGCGCAAGCTCGCCGGCAGGAAGGACCTCGGCTTCGTCGGCGAGGTCGCCGCGGTGCGGCCCGAGGTGATCCGCCATCTCGAGGACGGCGGCTTCATCCCGGTGATCGCGCCGATCGGCATCGACGAGGACGGCCAGTCCTACAACATCAATGCCGACCTGGTGGCGGGCAAGATCGCGACCGTGCTCAAGGCCGAGAAACTGATCCTGCTGACCAACACCGCCGGCGTGCTCGACACCTCCGGCAAGGTGCTGACCGGCCTCACGGCGAAGAAAGTGGACGAGCTCTTCGCCGACGGCACGATCCACGGCGGGATGCTGCCCAAGATCGGCTCCGCGCTCGACGCCGTGAAGAACGGCGTCAACACCTGCCACATCATCGACGGGCGCGTCGAG
>JANNLM010000120.1:0-16831 GCA_031396825.1 Gammaproteobacteria bacterium
GCCTTCGAGGACGAGGGCTTCGAGCCCGCGGTCGGCCAGCGCTTCCGCGACACGGTCCTGGCGCAGGGCGGCAGCCGGCCGGCGATGGAACTGTTCGTCGAGTTCCGCGGCCGCAAGCCGCGCGTCGAGGCGCTGCTGCGGCAACACGGCCTGCTCGAGCCGGGGTAAGCTCCCGCGCGCTTCACCCCCGCCAACGCCCCCAGAGGTGCGGTTTACATGAAACGCCTGTTACTCCCCGCAGCCCTCGCCCTGCTGCCCGCCGTCGCCAGTGCCGACATCGGCCTCGGCGCCTCGTTGCGCGACAGCGAGGCCACGCTGTACCTGCCGATCGAGCCGGACGAGATCCTGCGCATCGAGCCGTTCTTCTCCTGGTCCGACCAGGAGCTGAGCGGCCCCGGCACCACCGACGTCTCGTCCGAGTCGCTGACCATCGGGGTGGGCCTGTTCCGCAAGCTCGAGATCCACGATCGCACGCGGGTCTACTTCGGCGCCCGCGCCAGCTTCAGCCAACTCAAGCAAACCAGCTCGGACCCGGCCACGCCGGACCTGGACGGGGACAGCTACGCGCTCGAGCCGACGCTGGGCATCGAGTACCGCATCGTGGACCAGATCGCGGTGTCCTTCGAGGCCCTGCTGTACTACCGCAGTTTCAACGAGGGCGTCGGCGCCGCCGACTTCGACCGCGACGCCGTCGGCACGTCCAACCGCATCCTGCTGCGCGCGTACTTCCCGCCCTAGGCGGCGCCCACGGCCCATTCCGCCGCGCGCGCCATGAAAATCGCCAGCTGGAACGTCAATTCGCTGCGCGTGCGCCTGCCGCACCTGCTCGACTGGCTCAAGGCCAATCCCGTGGACGTCATCGGCCTGCAGGAGCTCAAGCTGCAGGACGAGCAGTTCCCGCTCGCCGAGCTGCAGGCGCTCGGCTACCACGCCGCCGTCAGCGGCCAGAAGACCTACAACGGCGTCGCCTTGCTGGGCCGTGCGCCACTGGCCGAAGTCGAGCGCGACCTGCCGAACTTCACCGACGACAGCAAACGCCTGATCGCGGCCACCGTGAACGGCGTGCGCGTGATCAGCGCCTATGTCCCGAACGGCCAGTCCGTCGGCAGCGACAAGTACGCCTACAAGCTGCGCTGGCTGCAGGCCTTGGCTGCGCACCTGCGCAGCGAACTGGCGCGCTATCCGCGGCTCGCGGTGGTCGGCGACTTCAACGTCGCCCCGACCGACGCCGACGTGCACGACCCGCTCGCGTGGGAGGGCCAGGTGCTGTGCTCGCAGGCCGAACGCGCCGCGTTCCAGGCCCTGCTCGACGCAGGGCTGAAGGACGCGTTCGCGTTGTTCCCGCGTCCCGCGCAGTCCTATACCTGGTGGGATTACCGCATGGGCGCGTTCCGTCGCAACCTCGGGCTGCGCATCGACCACGTGCTGCTCTCGTCGCCGCTGTCCGATAAATGTTCGTCTTTTCAAATAGATACGGCGCCACGCAAGCTCGAGCGCCCGTCGGATCACGCCCCTGTCATTGCGCACGTAAATCCGTAAGATGTGCGACTTGGTTCGCGCCGCCAGGGACGGCGCGGACCCACAATTGACTCGGAGAACCGAGCGAATGCAGCCACGCCAGTCCCATTACGACGTCACCAACACGGTGATGATCTCCGACCCGCGCGCAGTCTCGCGCGAGGTCTGCCGGCTGCTGCGCCGGAACCACCCCAAGGCCGACCTCGCGCCCGTGCGCAAGGCCTTCGACACCTTCACCCGCATCTACACCGGCACGCTGCCGGGCTACCACGGCTGCGACACCTGGTATCACGACGCGCAGCACAGCCTGGACTGCACGCTGGCGCTGGCGCGGCTGATCGACGGCCACGAGCGCAGCGTCAAGAAGGCCATGCGCGTGGGCGACCGCCGCGCCCGGCTCGGCGTGATCTGCGCGCTGTTCCACGACGTCGGCTACATCCGCCGGCTCGACGAGACCCAGTTCCGCAATGGCGCCGAGCTGACCCTGTGCCACGTCACGCGCAGCGGCGAGTTCCTCGCCGAATTCCTGCCGACGGTGGGCTTCACCAAGGAGGCGCAGCTCGCCAAGCGCATGGTCCATTACACCGGCTACGAGATGCCGCTGGATTCGGTCAAGGTGAAGGATCCCAAGGACCGCCGCCTCGGCTTCCTGCTCGGCACCGCCGACCTGATGGCGCAGATGGCCGACCGCAATTATCCCGAGAAGTGCCGCGACTTCCTGTACCACGAGTTCGTGGCCTGCGGCCTCGCCGGCGAGGGCCGGCCGGGCGGTCCCAAGCCGGTCTACAGCTCGCCGGACGACCTGCTGCGCAAGACGCCGGATTTCGCGCGCAAGATCTTCAACGACCGCCTCGACGGCTATTTCGAGGGCGCCTACCGCTACATCGAAGACCACTTCGGCGGGGCCAACCCGTACCTGGCGGAGATCCGCCGGCACATCGACTTCATCCGCCAGGCCGTGGACCAGGGCAGCCTGGGATTGCTGAAACGGCACCCGGAAAGCATCAACGCGCATACCCTGCGCCAGATCACCGGCATCCACATCGCCGACCGCCAGCACGCGCGCGCGTCGATGCCGCTGCACAGCCGCCGCACGCGCCGCTCGCGCGTCGCCGCGGCCGACTTCGTCCCGGCCTGATCCGCAGGCTGGGCGGCCGCCCTTTGCCGCCGAAGCCCGCGCTATGATGCTCGGGCATCCATCCGCGAGGGCTGGGGGGCCTGGAGTCGATGCGCGAGCGTCGCAGCCATTACGACGTCACGAATACCGTGTGCATCGCTGACCCGCACGCGGTCAGCGACGTCGTCTGCGGCATCCTCGAGAACCTCTACCCGCGCGCCGACCTCGGCCCGGTGCGCGTCGCCTTCGACACCTTCACGCGGCTGTACGCCGGCATCCTGCCCGGCTACCACGGCTGCGACACCTGGTACCACGACGTGCAGCACAGCCTCGACTGCACGCTGGCGCTGGCGCGGCTGATCGACGGCCATGAGCGCAGCGTGCCCAAGCGCTCGCGCATCGGCGACCGGCGGGCGCGGCTCGGCATCGTCTGCGCTTTGTTCCACGACTCCGGCTACATCCGCCGCTACGACGAGTCGCAGTTCCATAACGGGGCGGAGTTCACGTTCTACCACGTGACCCGCAGCGCCAACTTCATGACCGATTTCCTGCCGAAGATCGGCTTCGCCCGCGAGGCCAGGCTGGCCAGCCGGCTGGTGCACTTCACCGGTTACGAGATCGCGCTGTCGAAGATCAACGTGCGCGACCCGCTCGACCGGCGCCTGGGCTTCATGCTCGGCACCGCCGACCTGATCGCGCAGATGGCCGACCGCTGCTACCTCGAGAAGTGCCGCAGTTACCTGTTCCACGAGTTCCGCGCCTGCGGCCTCGCGGTGCCCGGCATCCCCGGCGGGCCCAAGCCGGTCTACAACTCGGGGGACGACCTGCTGCGCAAGACGCCGGAGTTCATCGACGCGCTGTTCAAGGAACGGCTCGACGGGTACTTCCGCAAGTCGTACAAGTACATGGCGGTGCATTTCAACGGCATCAACCCGTACATGCTGGCGATCGAGAAGCACGCCGAGCACCTGCGCCGCATCATCGCCACCAACACCATCGACCAGCTGCGCCGCCGCCCGCGCAGCATCAATGCGCGCGCGCTGCGCAACCTGCTGAACGTGAGGCTGTCGGAGCTGCGCCCGCGGCGCCGCAAGTCGGCGCTGCCGCGCCAGAAGCTGCGCATCGCGACGCGCAAGCTCGCGCAGCAGCCCGGAACCTACCTGCCGACCTGAGCCGGCGCCGGCTCGACCTGTCGCAGCTTCACCACGCCCGTGCCGACGCCGCGCGGGTCGGACGCGGCCTCAAGCCGCTGCCCCGCGCGATCCCACCACACCGCCTGCATGTTGCCCCAGCCGTCCGGCACCAGGCGCAGCGTGTGGCCGAGCTTCTGCAGCGCGGCCTGCTCGGGCTCGGACAGCGCGCCGGGCTCGAAGGCGACGCGGTCCGGCAGGTGCTGGTGGTGGTAGCGCGGCGCCGAGACGATCTCGCGCGCGTCCTGGCCCTGGACGAAGCCGAGGATGCCGAACAGCACCTGGCTGATGATGCGGCTGCCGCCCTTGCTGCCGACGATCAGCAGCCCGCGCGGGCCTTCGACAAAGGTGGGCGCCATGCTCGACAGCGGCCGCTTGCCGGGCGCGATGGCGTTGGCCGCCGAGCCGACCAGCCCGAAGGCGTTGCTCGCGGTGAGGCTCGCCGCGAAATCGTCCATCTCGTTGTTGAGCAGCACGCCGGTGCCCGGCGGCATGAAGCCGGAGCCGAACTCGAGGTTGACGGTCTCGGTTGCCGCGACGCGGTTGCCGGCGGCGTCGAGGATCGAGAAGTGCGCGGTGTTGTTGCCCTCGGCGGCCGGCGGCGCGCCGGAACTCGGCGAGGCCGCGTCCGGCTTGATGTCGCGCGCCAGCGGCAGCAGGTACTCGCGCGACAACAACCTGTACAGCGGCACGGCGACGAAGGCCGGGTCGCCGAGCTCGCGCCGGTCGCGGTAGGCGCGGCGCATCACTTCGATCAATTCGTGCTTGGCCTGCACCGCGTCGGCCGGCGGCCAGGCCCGCGCCTCGAGCATCGTCAGCGCCTGCACCAGCGTCACGCCGCCGGCCGAGGGCGGCGGTGGCAGCGTCAGCCGATAATCGCGGAAGAAGAACTGCATCGGCTTGCGCTCGACCACGCGGTAGCGCATCAGGTCCTCGGGCTGCCAGATGCCGCCGGCCTGGCGCACGCCCGCGAGCAGCTTTTCGCCCAGCTCGCCCTGGTAGAACCCGGCGCGGCCGTCGCGCGCGACGCGCTCCAGCGTCGCGGCGAGGTCCGGCTGGCGGATCACCGCGCCGGCGGCGGCTGGCTTGCCGCCGGGCAGCCACACGGCGGCGGCGGCCGGCGAAAAATCGGCGGCAAACTCGGCCACCTGGCGCGCCTTGGCCGGGTCGACGACGAAACCGTCGCGCGCGATGCGGATCGCCGGCGCCAGCAGCCGCGCCAGCGGCCGCGTGCCGTACTTCTGCGCCACGTGCTGCCACAGCGCCGGCAGGCCCGGGATCGCGGCGGCCTTGGCGCCCAGGGTCGAGGCCTTCGGGTCGGCCACGCCCTTGGCGTTCTGGAACATGTTCGCCTTGGCGGCGAGCGGCGCGACCTCGCGGCCGTCCACCAGCACCTGGAAACCGTCGGACTGGCGGTGCAGCAGGAAGAAGCCGCCGCCACCGATGCCCGTGCTTTGTGAGCTCGTGACCGTCATGGCCGCGCTGACCGCGACCGCGGCGTCGAACGCGTTGCCGCCGTCCTCGAGGATCTCGACGCCAGCGGCCGTCGCCAGCGCGTGCGGCGAGGCGACCGCGTAGCCCGGCGGCGTGTCGGCGGCGCGCGCGGCGCCGGCGAAAAGGCAAACAACGAGAAGAAGTCTTTTCATTTGGCCAGCGCGGTCAGGCGGTGGTACCTGGCCAGCAGCTGCTCGCGCGTCTCGGCGTGGTCCGGGTCCAGCGGGATGCAGTTCACCGGGCACACCTTCACGCACTGCGCCTCCGCGAAGTGCCCGACGCATTCGGTGCACAGCTCCGGGTCGATCTCGTAGATTTCGGCTCCCTGCGAGATGGCGTGGTTCGGGCACACCGGCTCGCAGACGTCGCAGTTGATGCATTCGTGCGTGATTTTCAGGGCCATTGGAGCACTCTGTCATCCTGAGCGCAGCGAAGGATCTCGCCTCAGTCGAGGAGATGCTTCGCTTCGCTCAGAATGACATTCATTTTTTCTTCTTGCCAAAGCGCGCGCGCAGCAGTGGCACCACCGGCGCCGGCACGAACTTCTCGATGTCCGCGCCGAGGGTTGCGATCTCGCGCACCAGGCTCGACGACAGGTGGGCGTGCTCCGGCGCCGGCACCAGCATCACCGTGTCGAGTTTGGGATAGAGGTCGCGGTTCATCACCGCCATCTGCTTCTCGTAGTCGAAGTCGCCGACCGTGCGCACGCCGCGCACCAGCACGGTGACGCCGTTGTCGCGCGCGAAGTCCACCACCAGGCCGTCGAATGGCTCGACCTTCACGTTCTTCAGGTGCTTGACCGAGGCGCGGACCAGCGCGACGCGCTCCTCGATCGAGAAGCGCGGGTTCTTGGCGGGGTTGAGGCCGACCGCGACGATCACGCGCGGAAACATGCGCGAGGCACGCTCGATGATGTCGGCGTGCCCGAACGTGATCGGGTCGAAGGTGCCGCTGTACGCCGCGACTATGGTCATGCGCCGGTCTTGCCCGTGCTGTACGTCGCCAGCGCGTAGCTTACCTGACCGGCCTTTTTCTCACGGAGCACCGCGTAGCCGGCGGGCCACGGTGGCGCGCCTGCGCTGAGCCACTCCGCGTAGACGCGCGCATCGCCCGACAGGGCGCCCGGCAGCGCCGCCAGCGCCGGGGCCAGCAGGCCCGCGTCGAACGGCGGGTCGAGGAAAGCGATGGTGTAGGAGCGGCCCCCTTCGCCTGCAGGCATGGCCGCGACCGACGCCAGGAACCCCATCGCGTCCTCGTTGCGCACGTCGGCACGATCAGTGGCGCCCAGCTTCTGCAGCGCCGCGCGGATCGCCGCGGCCTGCGCGGCCCCGGTCTCGACGAAGGTGACGTGCGCGGCGCCGCGCGACAGCGCCTCCAGGCCCAGCGCGCCGCTGCCGGCGAACAGGTCCACGCAGCGCGCGCCTTCGATCACGGGCGACAGCCAGTCGAACAGGGTCTGGCGCACGCGGTCCGGCGTGGCGCGCAGGCCCGGCGCGGCTTCGAACTCGACGAGGCGGCTGCGGAACTCGCCGCCGATGATCCGCAGCTGCCCGGATGCGCGCTTCATGCCTTGGGCACGGCGCCTATTCGATGACTTCGATCCTGCCGCCGCAGCTCTGGAAGCAGGTCCGATAGTCGCCGGCGCAGAGGCCGTAGTTGGCCGACGGCTGGCACGACGGCTGTTCGCAGTCGTTGAGCTGGCAGGCCGCGCGCTCCTCGTCGTTCTTGGCGAACTTGAGGCAGGTGGCGTACTCGATCGGCGCCTTGATCTTGCACGTGTCCTCGCGCCGGGCCGACTCGACCGCGCACTGGTCCGCCGCGGCCTCCGCGCGCCGGTCCTGGTCGCGGCGGCAGCTCGTCTGCGAGGTCTGGCACTGCGCGACGCAGGCCTTGCCCTCCGCGTCGGTGGGCGGAATGTAGGCGTACTCCTTGGCGCAACCCGCGACCAGCGCCGCGAGTAGCGGCGCCGCCGCGGCGATGAAGACTTGGATTCTCATGACTTCCCCCAGGGCTGGCGCGGAAACTATGCCAGCAAGCTCAGCGCTCTGTCCCGCCCACCGTGATCCCCTCGAGCTTCAGCGTCGGCTGGCCGACGCCGACCGGCACGCTCTGGCCCTCCTTGCCGCAGACGCCGACGCCGCTGTCGAGCTGCAGGTCGTTGCCGAGCATGGTGACGCGCGTCAGCGCCTCGGGGCCGTTGCCGATCAGCGTCGCGCCCTTGACCGGGCGGCCGACCTTGCCGTTCTCGATCAGGTAGGCCTCGCTCGCCGAGAACACGAAGTTGCCGGAGGTGATGTCCACCTGGCCGCCGGCGAAATTCACCGCGTACAGGCCGCGCGGCACCGAGGCGATGATCTCGGCGGGGTCGTGCGGGCCCGGCCGCAGGTAGGTGTTGGTCATGCGCGGCATGACCAGGTGCGCGTAGGACTCGCGCCGGCCGTTGCCGGTGGGCGCCATGCCCATGAGCCGCGCGTTGAGCTTGTCCTGCAGGTAGCCCACGAGCACGCCGTTCTCGATCAGCGTGGTGCACCGGCTCGGCGTGCCTTCGTCGTCCAGCGTCAGCGAGCCGCGGCGGCCCGGCAGCGTGCCGTCGTCCACCACCGTGCACAGCTCCGAGGCGACCTTCTGGCCGATGCGCCCCGCGTAGGCCGACGAGCCCTTGCGGTTGAAGTCGCCCTCCAGCCCGTGCCCCACGGCTTCGTGCAGCAACACGCCCGGCCAGCCCGGGCCGAGCACCACGGTCATGCTGCCGGCGGGCGCCGGCACGGCATCGAGCAGCACCAGCGCCTGGCGCACCGCTTCGGGGGCGTACGCCTGGGGCCGGTCGCGGGACTGGAAATTGTCGTAACCGGCGCGCGCGCCGCCGCCGGCGCTGGCCTGTTCGCGGCGGCCGTTGCGCTCGACGATGACGCTGACGTTCATGCGCACCAGCGGCCGCACGTCCGCGGCCAGCGTGCCGTCACTCGCCGTCACCAGCATGGTGTCGAAGGCGCTGGCCAGCGACACGATGACGTGGTTGACGGCGGGATCCGCGGCGCGCGCGGCGGTGTCGGCGCGCTTGAGCAGCGCCAGCTTCTCGTCGGTGGGCATGCTCGCCAGCGGATTGACCGGCGGGTACAGCTGCGCCGGCGCCTGCGGCATCCAGGCGCGCACTTGCGCCTGCTGGCCGGCGCGCACGATGGCGTTGGCGGTCGAGGCCGCCTCGGTCAGCGCCGGCAGCGCGATCTCGTCGGAATAGGCGAAGCCGGTCTTCTCGCCGGCGATGGCGCGCACGCCGACGCCCTGTTCGACGTGGTGCGAGCCGGTCTTGACGATGCCGTCCTCGAACACCCAGCTCTCGGACGCCGAGTGCTCGAAGTACAGGTCGGCAGCGTCCACGCCGGGCTTCATCAGCCCGCCGAGCACGCGCTGCAGCGCGTGCTCCTCGAGGCTCGCCGGCGACAGCAGCGTCTGCCGCGCGAGGGTCAAGCTGTCGGTCACGGGATTCTTCGGTGGTCCAGGACGGGGAAGCGGCGCCGCAACTCGAGCAGCGGCTCGCGCGGCAGCGGCGCGACGATAGCACCCTCGCCCGACGGTTGCTGCGCCAGCACGCGGCCCCACGGATCCGCCACCAGGCTGTGGCCCCAGGTGCGCCGGCCGCCCGGATGCTCGCCGCTCTGCCCGGGCGCGACCACGTAGCACTGGTTCTCGATGGCGCGCGCGCGGAGGAGGACTTCCCAGTGGGCAGCGCCGGTCTGCGCGGTGAAGGCCGACGGCACGGCCAGCACTTCCGCGCCCTGCGCGGCGAGCTGGCGGTACAGCTCCGGGAAACGCAGGTCGTAGCACACCGACAGCCCGATGCGGCCGGCCGGCGTGTCCACCACCACGGCCGCGAGCGGCCCCGGCGCGATGCACGCCGACTCCTTATAGGTGCCGCCGTCCGGCACCTCGACGTCGAACAGGTGGATCTTGTCGTAGCGCGCGACGCGCGCGCCGCTGGCGTCGAACACCAGGCACGCCGCGGCCACCCGCTGCGGCTCCGCGGTCTTGAGCGGCAGCGTGCCGGCGACCAGCCACAGCTGCAGCCGCCGCGCGGTGGCGGCGAGGAACTCCTGGATCGGCCCGCGGCCCTCGGCCTCGGCCACGGCGAGCTTGTCGCGCTCGTGCGCGCCCATGAAGGCGAAGTTCTCGGGCAGCACGGCCACCGCCGCCTGCTGCGCGCACGCCTGCTCGAGCGCGCGGCGCGCGGCCGCGAGGTTGGCGCCGACGTCGGCGCCGGAATTCAGCTGCACGGCGGCGATCCGCGGCGCGCTCACTGGCGGCCCGCCTTCGGCGGCTGCGCCGGCGGCTGTTCCGGCGCCGTGCCGCGCGTGACCTGCGGGTTGTCCCAGTTGCCGGTGACGCGGTACGACAGCTGCGTGACCTGGTTCAGCGGCTTACCCATGATTTCCTGCGCGATCAGCGCCAGCGCGCCGGCGATCGGCCCGCCGAGCAGCACCGCGCCGAGCGTCACGCCGCCGGACACGTCGGGATACACCGTGACCTCCTGGTCGTAGTCGCGCGCGACCAGGCCGATGCGCCCCTTCACGTCCATGCGCACCGACGGCCCGGCCACTTTCAGGTTCTGGGTGTACGCGCTGCCGTCGCGCAGCTCGAAGTCGCCGGTGATCTTGTCGAAACCCAGGCCGCTGCTGACCACGTCGCGGAAATTCAGCGTCAGCCGGCGCGGCAGCGCGTAGAAATTCATCAGCCCGAGCACACGGCCGGCGCCGGGCTCGACCGCGCGCAGCTGGCCGTTGTCGAACTCCAGGTGCACCGTGCCCTGTGCCTGCGGCCACTCGATGCCGCGCTCCGACGGCGCCCAGGTCAGCGCGGCCTTGCCGCGCGACCGCTTGGCGTCGAGGTTGGGCGTGTAGCCGGTGCTGCGCAGCAGCGTGGCGATGCTGGTGGTCGCGAGGTCGCCGCTGAGCGACGCGCTCGACTGCCCGGCGCGACGGCGCCACTCGCCCTCGCCCATCAGCGTGAGGATGCCGCCGTCGGCCTTCAGCGCGCGTGTCTTCTGGCCCAGCTCGGTGCGCGCCGTGGCCACGGTGACGTGGCCGAGGTCGGCCTGGCCGACCTTCAGGCGGCGCACGTCCACGTCGAACAGGGGCAGCGTGTTTGGATCGAGCGCGGCGGCGGTCGCCTCGGCGTCCGCGTCGTCCTTCGGCACGTAGCCGAGCGTGAGCTGCTCCAGCCGCGCGCTCAGCGCGCCGTGGTCGGCGGCGCTCCAGCGCACCTCGCCGGTGCCGCCGCCCCCCGACAGCGCCAGCGTCCAGCCGCCGCGCGCGACAGCCCACTGGTAACGCGCGTCGCGCAGCGAATACGGGCCCCACTGCGCCACGCCGAAGCGGAAGTCCGCGCGGCGGATGGTCTCGCCTGCCGTGGCGTCGAGGCCGGCGCGGTCGAGCGCGTCCGCCCACTGCTTGACGTCGATCTCGCGCAGCTCGCCCGACAGCACCAGGCCCGGCTCGGTGGCGACCGGCACGCCGGCGCCGAGCTGCACGGCGCCGCGCGTGAGGATCAACGCGTCGCGCCTGCGCGTGAAGCGCAGGTCGGCGCCGAGCCGGCCCGCCGCCTCCACCGTGATGCGCAGCGGCGCATCCTTGGCGCTGCCGACCGTGACCACGAGCGGCCGCGCCTCGTCGCGCGCCTTGCCCAGCGGCGCCGGATAATTCAGCTCGACGCCGACCAGGTCGGTGGTCAGCCGCAACGCGGAGTCGCCGGCGCGGCCCAGCGGCAGCGTCGCGCGCCAGGCGCTGGCGCCCGAGGCCTGCTTGCGCAGCCACGCGGGGATCAGCTCGCTGGCGCCCTTGCCCGAAGGATCCATCGTCGCAGTAACCGCCGCCGACAGCAGGCTGGAGCCGTCGGCTTGCGGCGCGATCGAGCCCGTGACCGGCTGTTCGTACAACTGCGCCGTCAGGCGCTCGGCCGTGATGCCCTTGCGGGTGAAGGCGATGCGCCCGCGCACGTCGCGGATCGGCTCGGGCAGGCCTTGCTGGCGCAGCGTCACGCCGTCCACGTCGATCTCGCCGCTGACCTGCGTCTTCACGGCCTCCTTGACCGGGATGTCCAGGTGCACGGTGACCGTCGAGGGCCCGGCGGCGGTGGTCTGCGTCAGGAGCCCCTTCAGCGTGTCGCGCACCGGCGAGCGCGAGACGAAGTCGTAGAAGCGCGCCGTCTCGCCCTTGACGCTGCCGTCGATCAGCAGCTGGCCGGTGGCGAAGTCGGGGAAGCGCGCGGTGACTCTCTCGATCGGGTTGCCGGCCACCGTGCCCTGCGTGCTCTCGATGGCCAGGCTGTTGCCCTCGAAGTGCAGCTTGGCGCTGACGCCGCTGACCCCGGGCCACGCCGGGTGGTAGGACAGGTCGATGTCGGCGACGTCGAGGTCGAGCGTCCAGCGCCCGGTCGGCCGCGCGTGGAACGGAAAGTCGGCGAGCGGGCCCTGGATGACGAGTTCGCCGCGCGGCGCGCGGCCGGCGAGGATCGAGCGGTCGAGCCAGCTGCGCAATCCGGCGCCCCACGCCTGCGGGATGAGCGGCTTGGCGCGGGTGACGTCCTGGCCGGAGAACTGCGCGGCGAGGTCGATCACCGGCGAGCCGCGGTCGGCCGGCAGCGTCAGCCCGAGGCGCCCGCGCCCGCGCAGGCCCCACAGCTCCCAGCGGAACTGCGGCATGCCGAACCTCCAGCCGCCGTCGTGGCGGCGCCACTCGACTTCGGCCTCGAACGACTCGATCGGCACGCTCGGCGAGGCCAGCTTGCCTGGCAGCTCGAGCGTGAGCGGGCCTTCCTGCAGCACCGCGCGGCCGCCGCGCTCGTCGCCCGCCACTTCGCCGCGCAGGCCGGAGAAGCCGGCCGGATGCTCCGCGGCCGGCAGCGCCAGGCCCTCGAAGCGCGCGCGGTAACCGAAGCGCGCCTCGTCGGCGTCGTCCTGGAAGCGCACCTGCAGGTTGTGCAGCGTGCCGGCCGCCTGGTCGAGCCGCGCCAGCGAGGCCGGCACGGCGAGGATCTGCAACCACGGCGCCAGGTCGGCGATGCGCGCGTAGTCGAGGTTCAGCTCCCAGGCCGGCGCCGCGCCGGCCGCCCGCGTCACGCGCAGGCCGGCCGCCGTCTTCGGCCAGAGCCCCTCCTCGCCCTCGAGCGTCAGCTGCGTCAGCTCGCCGCGCCAGCCGTCGTCGAGCCGCTCGACTCGCGCGCCGATCTCGAGCGACTCGAGCACGGCGGCGTGCTGCGCCCGATGCGCGCGCACCGGCCCGGCGCGCAGCACCACCGCGACGGTCTGCGGCTTGCCGTTCTCGATGCGGCCGCTGAACTGCAAGTCGGTGCCGGGCGCGTAGACGCGCGCGCCGGGCACCAGCAACGGCGCCAGCCAGTTCTCCACCACCAGGCCGGTCAGCTCGCCGCTGGCGGTGCCCGACCAGGTGGACGGCTCGAGCAGCTCGCCGGTGAACAGGATCTCGCCGCGCGCCGAGTCGCCGAGCGAGGCCGGCAGCGCCAGCTCGACCGACAGCGCGTCGCCGATCAGGCCGCGCTCGAGCGACGCGCGCTCGATGCCGAACGACCAGACCTCCTTGCCGCGGCGCTCGTCGCGCAGGTTCAGGCGGCAGCGCTCGAGGCGCACGCGTGAGAAGCGCGTCAGCGCCTGCAGGCCCTCGAGCGACTCGCCGTCGCCCGCCGCCGGTCCGATGCCGTGCACCGAGACCTGGCCGTCGCGGTCGATGGTGACGTTGAGCCCGAGGCCGTGCAGCTCGACCCGGTTGGGCGTCGTGTCGCCACGCAGCAGCCGCGTCAGGCCGAAGCCCAGGCGCAGGCGCTCCGCGCGCAGCACCGGCGTCTCGCCGTCGGCCGCGAGCAGCGCAATGCCGTCCAGGTCGAGGCTCGGGTAGTAGTACTGCCAGGTCAGCGCGAGGTCGCCGATGCGCACGTTCTGGCCGGTCAGCTCGCGCACGTAGTTCTCGACGTCGGCGCGGTAGCCCGGCACCGACTGCACCGCGAGCCGGAACAGGCCGCTGGCCGCCGCCGCCACGATCACCAGCACCGCGCCGGCGCTGATGGCGAAGGTCCAGAACCGGCGGCGTGAGCGTTCCATGTCTGCAGGATGCGCTAGAGCGGCACGACGTCGTAGGCGTCGCGCAGGTACTGCGGCTCGGCCTGCAGGCGGATCGGCCGGTGCAGCTGCTCCTCGAGCTCCGCCAGCGCCTGCGGCTGCTCGTCGGACAGCCGCGCGATGACGGCCGGCGCGGCGATCACCAGGAACGCCTTGGCCTCGAACTGCCGCGCCGAGCGCGCGATGTCGCGCATGATCTCGTTGCACACGGTCTCGACCGTCTTGACGCTGCCGCGCCCCTCGCAGCCCGGGCACGGCTCGCACAGGATGTGGCCGAGGCTCTCGCGCGTGCGCTTGCGCGTCATCTCGACCAGGCCGAGCGGCGAGAACGGGTGGATCGTGGTGCGCGCCGGGTCGCGCTTGAGCTCCTTCTCGAGCGCGCGCAGCACCTGGCTGCGGTGCGCGTCGTTCCGCATGTCGATGAAGTCCAGGATGATGATGCCGCCGAGGTTGCGCAGCCTCAGCTGCCGCGCGATGGCCTGCGCCGCCTCGAGGTTGGTCTTGAGGATGGTCTCCTCGAGGTTCTTGTGGCCGGTGAAGGCGCCGGTGTTGACGTCGATGGTGGTCATCGCCTCGGTCTGGTCGATCACGAGGTGGCCGCCGGACTTGAGCTCGACGCGCCGGTCGAGCGCGCGGTTGAGGTCGTCCTCGGCGCCGAACAGGTCGAAGATCGGCGCCGCGCCGTCGTACTGCTCGACCTTGCGCGCCGCGTCCGGCACGAAGGTCTGGGCGAAGCGCTGCACGCGCTCCCACTCGGCGGCGTTGTCGATGCGCACGCGGTCCACTTCCGTGCCGAGCAGGTCGCGCAGGATGCGCATGGACAGCGGCAGGTCGCCGTGCACCAGAGAGCCGGGCTTGGCGCCGCCGGCGCGCGCGTTGACCGACTCCCACAGCCGCAGCAGGAAATCGAGGTCGGTGGCCAGCGCCTGCGCGTCGGCGCCCTCGCCCGCGGTGCGCACGATGACGCCGTAGTCCGGCGCGTGCTCGCGCACCAGCGGCGCCACCAGTCCCTTGAGCCGCTCGCGCTCGGCCTCGTCCTCGATGCGCGCCGACACGCCGACGTGCTTGTCGAACGGCAGCAGCACGAGGTAGCGCGACGTGATCGACAGCAAGGTGGTGAGGCGCGCGCCCTTGGTGCCGAGCGGGTCCTTCAGCACCTGCACCAGCACGTCCTGGCCTTCCGACAGCAGCTGGTCGATCGGGGGCGCCTCGCCGGCGTCCTCGCTGACCACCTCGGCGATCTCGCCCGCGCCGTTGGCCGGACGCAGCATGTCGGCCGCGTGCAGGAACGCGGTGCGCTCCAGTCCGATCTCGACGAACGCCGCCTGCATGCCGGGCAGCACGCGCTTGACGATGCCCTTGTAGATGTTGCCGACCAGGCCGTGGCGCGAGGCGCGCTGGATGAACGCTTCCTGCAGCGCGCCGCCCTCGACCAGCGCCACGCGCGTCTCGTTCTGGCCGATGTTGACCAGGATCTCGGTGCTCATCGCGCCGGCTCCACGCCGAAGCGGCGCAGCAGCTCGAGCGTCTGGTACAGCGGCAGCCCGACCACGCCCGAGTAGCTGCCGTGGATCTCGCGGACGAATTGCGCGCCGCCGCCCTGGATGGCGTAGGCGCCGGCCTTGTCGGCGGGCTCGCCGGTGTCCCAGTAGGCGCGCGCCTGCGCCGGCGTGACCGGGCCGAAGCGCACTTGCGTGATCGACAGCGCGGTCTCGGCGCGGCCGTCCTGCACCACGGCGACGGCGCTGAACACTTCGTGCGTGCGATCGGACAGGCGCTCGAGCATGGCGAGCGCCTCGTCGCGCCCGGCGGGCTTGCCCAGGATCTCGTCGTCGATGACGACGTCGGTGTCGGCGCCGAGCACCGGCAGCGCCGACGCGCGCGCGCCGCGCGCCTTGGCCAGCGCCATGGCGACGGCGTAATCGGCCGGCGACTGGCCGGGCTCGCGCCGTTCGGGCACGTCCGCGGCGACCACGTCGAACCGCAGCCCGACCTGGCGCAGCAGTTCCTGCCGGCGCGGCGAGCGGGAAGCGAGGTGCAATTGCAGGGTCACCGGCTAAACCGCCGGTCGGTCAGTGCTCCGTAACCCGCGCCAGCGGTCGTGCAGCAACATCCGGATGGTCTTCATGGTGCAGCCCCTGAAAGTTGGACTGCAATTATGCACCCGCCGGGGTCAGGCCCGGTGATACGGGTGGCCGGCGGCCAGCGACCACGCGCGATAGAGCTGCTCGAGCACGAACACGCGCACCAGGCCGTGCGGCAGCGTCAGCTTCGACAGCGACCAGCGCCGCTGCGCGCGCGCCAGGCATTCCGGCGCGAGGCCATCGGGACCGCCGACCAGCAGTGCCACGTCGCGGCCGTCGCGCTGCCAGCCCTGCACGGCGCGCGCCCATTCGGTCGTCGGCAGCGACTCGCCGCGCTCGTCGAAGGCGATCACGTCAGCGCCTTGCGGGATCGCACGCAGCATTTTTTCGCCCTCGGCGCGCTTGAGGCGGTCGATATCGGGATTGTCACCGCGCTTGGCGACCGGAATCTCGACGACCTCGAAACGCCATTCGCGCGGCAGGCGCGGCTGGTACTCGGCGACGCCGGCCTCGACCCACTTCGGCATGCGCGTGCCGACCGCAATCAGCCGGATTTTCATGTCATCCCGAGCGTAGCGAGGGATCTAGCTTCTGAAAGCAAGATCCCTCGTCGCTGCGCTCCTCGGGATGACACAACTTACTTGCGCCGTTTCCCGCCCTTGCGCGGCCTGGCGGCGGGCTTGCGGCCTTTCGGTTTCGGCTTGCCGTACTTCGAAGCCTTCGGTGTCTTCGGCAGCTTGGGGGTCGGCGCCGGCGCGGGCGGCGGCACATCCCACAGCTTCTCGAGCTGGTAGAACGCGCGCGTCTGCACCTGCATGACGTGGGCGACGACGTCGCCGAGGTCCACCAGCACCCACTCGCCCGCGTCCATGCCCTCGACGCCCAGCGGCCGGTAGCCCGCCTCCTTGGCCTTGGCGATGATGTTGTCGGCGATCGACTTGGCGTGCCGGTTCGAGGTGCCGGTGCACATCACCATGTAGTCCGTGATCGTGGTCAGCTCGCGCACGTCGATGAACTTGAGGTCGAGGCCCTTGATGTCCTCGATGGCGGCTCGAACGATCTGGGTCAGCGGCGGGGTCTTCATGAGCGGCGGAAAGCCTCGAGGTCCTTGCGGGTGAAATCGGCGCGCACAGTTTCGGGCACCAGGCCCGCTACGGATAGCCCCCGCCCCAGCCGGCGCCGGATCTCGGACGCGGACACGTCCATGGGCGGCATGCGGGCGCGCAGCCACAGCCCGGCGGGTTGGCGCTTCAGCTCGCGCGCGCTGCGCGCGCGGCGCCCGTGCAGCAGCCGGGCGAGCGCG
>JANNLM010000155.1:0-4125 GCA_031396825.1 Gammaproteobacteria bacterium
GCGGCCGCGACCGCCGGCGGCGCGGGTCGCGACTCGAACCAGAACCAGGCGGCGCCGATGCCGACGATGAGCGTGACGAGCGCCGCATCCGCCAGCGTGAAGTGGCGCCGCGCCGCCGGCCCGGCCTGCCCGCCGATCTCGGCCGCGGCGCGCTCGACGATCTCGGGCGTCACTTGGCGCACGCCGGTGGCGTAGGCGCCGAGCAGCGCGCGGTCGCACAGGATGTTGATCAGCCGCGGCACGCCGCGCGCCTGCTGGTGCACGGCGTCGATGGCGCGCGGCGCGAACACCGCCGGGTCGCCGCCGGCGATGCGCAGGCGGTGGCCGATGTACTCGGCCGCCTCGTGCCGCGCGAGCGGCGGCAGGTGGTAGCGCGCGGTGATGCGCTGCGCCAGCTGGCGCAGGTCGGGGCGCCCCAGCAGCGCGGCCAGCTCGGGCTGGCCGACCAGCATGATGCGCAGCAGCTTTTCCTTGTCGGTCTCGAGGTTGGTCAGCAGCCGCACCTGTTCGAGCACGGCGGGCGGCAGGTTCTGCGCCTCGTCGATGATCAGCACGGTGCGCCGGCCCTCGGCGTGCGCCTGCAGCAGGTGCACGTTGAGCGCGTCGACGCGCGATTTCAGCGTGCCCTTCTTCGGATACTTGATATGCAGCTCGTCGCAGATCGAGGCGACGAACTCCTCCTCGTTCTGGCGCGGGTTCAGGATCACCGCCACGTCGACGTGGTCGAGCTTCTGCGCCAGCAGCGCGCGCACCACCGTGGTCTTGCCGGTGCCGACCTCGCCGGTCAGCTGCACGAAGCCGCCGTACTGGCCGGTGCCGTACAGCAGGTGGCCCAGCGCCTCCTGGTGGCGCGGGCTCATGTAGAGGTAGGCCGGGTCCGGGGTGATGGAGAAGGGCATCTCCTGGAGGCCGAAGTAGGTCGTGTACATGAGAGCGCGGAGTTTATCCGCTCTTCACCATATCGACGTGCATGATCCCGTCCTCGTCGTACGGGGCGCCGACGGTGACGAAGCCCAGGCCGTTGTAGAACTTCTCGAGGTGCTGCTGGGCGGACACCTTCACCGGCTGGCCGGGATAGCGCTGCGCGCAGCGCGCCACGCCCTCGCGCATGATCGCGCGGCCCAGCCCGGTGCCGCGCGCCGCCCGCGCCACGACCACGCGGCCCAGGGCCACCTCCGGCGTGCGCACGCCGGGCGGCACCAGCCGCAGGTAGGCGACGAGCTCCGCGCCATTCCAGCCGCACAGGTGTTCGCACTGGGGATCGCGGCCGTCCATCTCGGGGAACACGCAGTCCTGCTCGACCACGAAGATGGCGCTGCGCAGGCGCAGGAAGGCGTACAGCACGTCGGGAGTGAGCTCGTCCCAGCGGTGCCAACTCCAGCGCAGGGCGGTCACGGCTGCCCCCAGCCGATCTCGGTCGCGGTGAGGGACCCGACCTGGACCTGGTCCAGGCTCACGGGAATCTCGGCGCGCCCGGGCGCCAGCGGGATGCGCCCACCCATCAGCTCGGCGAATTCCTGCGGCAGGCGCGGGGACAGGTCGGGCTCGGCGTACCCCTCGGGGTAGCGCGGCAGGCCGGAGGCGGGGTCGTACTTGTCGGTCGCCCCGAGCGTGTGCAGCAGCTCGTGGGCGATGACCACGTTGTTGGCCTGCGTCATCGAGCGCGTGGCGAAAGCGTGCACGATGCCGATCACGCCCTCCTTGAGCCCGAGCGAGTGCGCCACCGTCGGGCTGGTCTCCGGGTCGTAATACAGCACGAAGATGCGCGCCTGGCCGCGCGGCCGCGGCTGCGCCGCCTCGCGCCGGCTGGCCCACCAGCGCAGCTTCAGGCTCCAGGCCATCGTGCCCAGCACGCTGCGCTCGCGCGGCGGCAGCGGCGGCAACTGGTCGAGCCGCGGCCGCAGCCAGATGCGCGCCGGCTCGGGCAGCGTGACGCCGTAGCGCGAGCCCTCGCGCTGCAGGAAGCCCTCGATCGGCACGAAGTCCTCGCGGGTGAGCGCGGCAACGTAGTCACGCGTGGCGTCGCTTCCGTCCGCCACGATCGGGTACACCGACACGCGCAGCGTGGTCTCCCAGCTGGTGGTGCGCGTGCGCGTGAGCCAGGCGTCGAGCCCGACCATGGCCAGCACCGCGAGCAGCAGCGCGATGCGGATGCCGCGCGCCGTCATGCGGTGCGCTGGAAGTCGTAGATCGCGCCGAGCCCGAGCAGGCGCGTCAGCTGGTCGAGGGCGCGGCGCGATTCGTCGAGCAGCTGCGGGTCGGCGAAGTCGGCCAGGGTCAGGCGGTCGCGGTAGTGACGCGTGATCCACTCGCGCAACTCCACGAACTTCTCGCTGGTCAGCCAGCACTTCGGATTGACCGCCGCGTGCTCGGCCGGGCCCAGCGGCACGCGCAGGCGCAGGCAGGCCGGGCCGCCGCCGTTCTGCATGGACTGGCGCAGGTCGAACACGTGCACGTGCTTGATCGGGTTGGCGGGGTCGGCGACCAGGTTGTCAAGGTAGTCCGACACCGCGGGGATCTCGCGGCACTCTTGCGCCGCGATCAGCCGCGTGGTGCCGTCAGGCGGGCACACCAGCTGGCTGTTGAACAGGTAGCTGCGCACCGCGTCTTCGACGGAGATGTCCGCCGCGTCGACCTGGACGAACACCGGCTCGGCGCCCTCGAGGTGAGCCGCCACCCATTCGCGCAGCGCCGCGGTGTGCAGGTAGGCGTGCTGGTGGTACATCAGCACCTCGCGGTTGCCGACGGCGATGACGTCGTTGTGGAACACGCCGTTGTCGATGACCGCCGGGTTCTGCTGCACGAAGAAGGCGCGGCCCGGCTTGAGCCGGTGCAGGCGCGCGACGGCCTCGCTGGCGGCGCGGGTCTGGCGCGCCGGGTAGCGCTGCGGTCCGGGGTCGGCGTCGGTGCCGCGGCCGTAGGTGTAGATCTCGAGGCCGCGCGCGCCGTAGCCCCAGCACAGCCGCGTGTGGTTGGCGGCGCCCTCGTCGCCGAAGTGCGGCGTCGCCGGCAGCGGCGCGTGGTGCGCGAAGCGGGACTGGTCCGGGAACACCGCGCGCAGCACGCGCGAGGTGACGCGCGCCTCGAGCGCGCGGTGAAGCTGCGTGCACAGGTTGGCGGGCGTGAAATGCACGCGGCCGTCCTCGGTGTCGGCGCTGGCCGAGACGGTAGCGGCGTTGGCCACCCACATGGCCGAAGCCGAGCTGCAGGCGGCCAGCAGGCCGGGGGTGTCGCGGCGCGCGGCGGCGAGCGCCTCGGCGTCGCTGCCGCTGAACCCCAGCGCGCGCAACGTCGGCAGGTGCGGGCGTTCGTGCGGTGGCAGCACGCCCTGGGCCAGGCCGAGGTCGTGCAACGCCTTCATCTTGCGCAGGCCCTGCAACGCGGCCTCGCGCGGATTGGAGGGCTTGTCGGCGTTCAGCGCGGAGGCGACGTTGCCGTAGGCCAGCCCCGCGTAGTTGTGCGTGGGTCCGACCAGCCCGTCGAAATTCGCCTCCACTGTTTTCATGGGTCCAAGCCGGTGGCGTAACATCCGCGCTTTCACCCTGGGAGCAACGCATGCGCGGATTCAAGCTCATTGTAGCGGCAGCGGCCCTCCTGCCTGCGGCGTGCGTCACAACGCCGCCGGCCGATCCGGATGCCGCGTTCCGGGCTTTCGAGGACGCGTTCGTCGGCGAACTGATGAAGTTCTACCCGGAGCGGGCGATCCAGGAAGGTGACTACCGGTACGCCCGCGAGACGACGATCCCCGACGCGAAGTGGCAGCAGCGCGAGCTCGACTTCCTCGCGCGCCAGCAGCAAGCGCTGGAGCGATTCGACGCGGCGCGACTCGACCCGCTGCTGCGCGCCGATTACTACCAGATCGACAACGCCCTGAAGAGCGCGCGCTGGCGCCGCACCACGCTGCGCGAATGGGAGTGGAACCCGGCGCTGTCGGCGTACAACCCGGCCAATGTGCTCGACGTGATCCTCAGCACCGAGTTCGCGCCGCTGGACGAGCGCCTGCGCATCGTGTCGGCGCGCCTGGAGAAAGTGCCGGCGCTGTACGCGGCGGTGCACGCCAACATCCGCCGGCCGACGCGCGAGCACACCCAGCTCGCCATCGGCCAGCACCAGGGCGCGCTCGCG
>JANNLM010000158.1:0-2044 GCA_031396825.1 Gammaproteobacteria bacterium
TGTTCTGGGCCGGCTTCGAGCAGCAGGCGACCTCGTTCAACCTGTTCGCGCAGGACTACACCAATCGCGCCTGGCTCGGCACCCTGTTCCCGAGCGGTGAGCACCCGGCGTCCTGGTACCAGTCGGCCAACCCGATCTTCGTGGTGTTGTTCGCGCCGTTCTTCGCGTACCTGTGGGTGGCGCTGGCCCGCCGCAACCTCGACCCGAGCGCGCCGGCCAAGTTCGGCCTGGGCCTGATCCTGCTCGCCACCGGCTTCCTGGTGATGATGGGCGCCGCGCAGCTGATCATCGCCAGCGGCGAAGGCCACAAGGTCGCGCCGACCTGGCTGCTGATGACCTACCTGCTGCACACCTTCGGCGAGCTGTGCCTGTCGCCGGTGGGCCTGTCGAACGTCACCAAGCTGGCGCCGCAGCGTTACGTCGGCCAGATGATGGGCACCTGGTTCCTCGGCTCGGCGCTGGGCAACCTCGTCGCCGGCCTGGTCGGCGGCCACGTCGCCGAAGCCAGCATCGACACGATGCCCAACCAGATGCTGTCCATGTTCTTCATCGGTGGCGCCGCCGGCCTGCTGATGCTGGTCGCATCGCCGTGGATCAAGAAGATGATGGGAGTCATGAAATGAACACCACAAAAAGGGGACGCAACCCTTTTTACGGGGCATTGACCAAAAAGGGTTGCGTCCCCTTTTTGGTGGCGCTGCTCCTCGTCGCATGCGGCAAGCCGGCGGCACCGCCGGTGCCGCCGGCCCCCACCGCGGCCGACGCCGACGCCTTCATCGCCAGCATCAACGAGGAGCTGCGCAGGAAGCTGCCGCTGCTGAATGCGGCGAGCTGGCTGCAGTCCACGTACATCACCGACGACTCGCAGCTGATCGCAGCGAAGTTCACCGAGGAATACCTCGGCATGCGCGCCAAGTGGGTGCAGGACGCCAAGAAATACCAGGCGCTGGAAGGCCTGTCGCCGGCCACCACGCGTGCGCTCGGCCTGCTGAAGAACGTCAGCGCGCCGCCGCCGGCCGACCCGGCCAAGCAGGCCGAGCTGGCCAAGCTGCTGTCGGACATGGAGGCCAACTACGGCAGCGGCAAGTGGTGCCACCAGGACGCGGCCGGCAACGACGAATGCCTGACGCTGCAGGCGATCGAGAAGATCGTCAACAACGCCGACGGCAAGACGCCGCCTGACAAGATCGCCGAGGCCTGGGCCGGCTGGCACGCCACTGCGCGGCCGATCCGCGACGACTACGGCCGCCTGGTCAACCTGATCAACGAGGGCGCGAAGGAAATGGGCTTCGCCGACGCCGGCGAAGTGTGGCGCGGCGGCTACGACATGACGCCGGCCGCGTTCGAGGCCGAGACCGAGCGCCTGTGGGGCCAGGTCAAGCCGCTGTACGAGCAGCTGCACTGCCACGTGCGGGCCCGCCTGAACAAGAAGTACGGCGACGCGCTGGTGCCCAAGGACGGCAAGATCCCGGCGCACCTGCTCGGCAACATGTGGGCGCAGCAGTGGACCAACCTCTACCCGCTGATGCAGCCGTTCGCGGACACCGGCAGCAGCCTCGACGTCACCGGCACGCTGAAGAAGCAGCGCGACGCCGAGTACAAGAAGCTCACCGCGGCGTTCAAGGGCAAGCCGACGGCAAAGGACCTGGCCGAGATGGAGCACCAGGCCGACACGGCGCAGGCCGTGGCGATGACCCGGGTGGCCGAGGACTTCTACGTCTCGCTCGGCATGCCCAAGCTGCCCGACTCGTTCTGGAAGAAGTCGCTGCTGGTCGAGCCGCGCGACCGCGCCGTGGTGTGCCACGCCAGCGCGTGGGACATGAACATGGAAGGCGACGTGCGCATCAAGCAGTGCGTCGAGCCGGACGAGGACCAGCTCTCCACGCTGCACCACGAGCTCGGACACCTCTATTACGACCTGATGTACAACGCGCAGCCGCCGCTGTTCCAGGACGCCGCGCACGACGGCTTCCACGAAGCCATCGGCGACACCATCACCTTGTCGCTGACACCGGGCCACCTGCACAAGATCGGCCTGGTGCCG
>JANNLM010000161.1:0-6218 GCA_031396825.1 Gammaproteobacteria bacterium
GTGGGACGCGGCGCTGGCGTCGATCACGATCAATCCCGCGAAGATCTTCGGCGTGGACCAGGACCTCGGCAGCCTCGCCGTCGGCAAGGCCGCCGACGTGGTGCTGTGGAGCGGCGATCCGCTCGAGCTGCGCACGTTCGCCAAGCAGGTGTTCATCGACGGCCGGCCGGTGCCGCCGCAAACGCACCAGACGCTGCTGCGTGATCGCTACTTGAAGCGGCTGCAGCGGTAACGCTGCGTGCCGCTGCGGTTCGCGTTGGTCGCTGGTGAGGCGTCAGGGGACATTCTTGGCGCCGCGCTGATCCGCGGGCTGCGCGCCCGCTATCCGGACGCGACCTTCTACGGCGTGGCCGGCCCGCGCATGCGGGAGGCCGGCTGCGAGGCGATCGAATCGATCGAGGCGCTGTCGCTGATGGGGCTGGTCGAGGTGCTCAAGCACCTGCCGCGCCTGCTCAAGCTGCGCCGCGCCCTGGTCGAGCGCTTCTCCGCTGACAAGCCCGACGCCTTCATCGGCATCGATGCACCGGACTTCAACCTGCGCGTCGAGCGCGACCTGCGCGACCGCGGCATCAAGACCGTGCACGTCAACAGCCCCACCATTTGGGCCTGGCGGCCGAATCGCATCCACGGCATCGCCAAGGCCGTGGACCTGATGCTGTGCCTGTATCCGTTCGAGCCGGCGCTCTACGAGAAGGTCGGCATGCGCGCGGCCTGCATCGGCCATCCGCTGGCCGACCAGCTCGACGACGCCGTCGCGCCGGCCGCGGCCCGCCGCGAGCTCGGCCTGCCGGAGGCCGGGCAGGTGGTTGCCGTGCTGCCGGGCAGCCGCGGCACCGAACTCATGTATTTGTCCGAGCCCTTCGCCGCCGCGGCGGCCTGGCTGCACCAGCGCATCCCCGGCCTGCGCTTCGTCGTGCCGGTGGCGCGGCGCGACCTCAAACCCGTGTTCGAGCGTGCCATCGCCCGGCATCCGGGCCCGGCCTGGCAGCTGCTCGATGGCCAGTCGCGTCAGGCGATGCAGGCGGCCGACGTCGTGCTGCTGGCCTCGGGGACGGCGGCGCTGGAATGCCTGCTGCTGGGCCGGCCGATGGTGGTGGCTTACCGGGCCTCGGCGGTGACCGAGTTCCTGGCCTGGAAGCTCATTAAAATCCAGCACGTGAGCCTGCCGAACATTCTGTCCAACGCCGCCGTCGTGCCCGAGTTGATGGGCTACCAGGCCACGCCTGAGCGCCTCGGCCAGGAAATGTCCCAGCTGTTACGCCACCCGGTGCTGCGCCAGATGCAGGTCGAGCGCTTCTCGGCCGTGCACCGCGAGCTGCGCCGCGACGCCGGCGCGCTCGCCGCGGACGCAATCCAGTCGCTGCTGGGCCGGTGACCCCATGCAGACGGGCGAACCGGTGTGGGTGGCGGGCGCCGACGAGGTCGGCCGTGGCGCGCTGGCCGGGTCGGTCTACGCGGGCGCGGTGATCTTCGCGCCGGGCCGCAAGCTGCGCGGCCTGAACGACTCCAAGAAACTCACGCGCGAGGCGCGCGAGGAACTGGTGCCGCGCATCCAGGCCAGGGCCATCGCCTGGGCGGTGGCCAGCGCCGACCTCGAGGAAATCGAGCGCCTCAACATCCTGCACGCCTCGCTGCTGGCGATCCGGCGCGCGGTCGAGGCGCTCGGCGTCGCGCCCGCGCTGCTGCGCGTCGATGGCATCCACTGTCCTGCCGTGGCCTGCTCGGTGGAGACCATCGTCGGCGGCGACGCCAAGGTGCCCTCGATCATGGCCGCCTCGGTGCTGGCCAAGGTTGCGCGCGACGCCGAGATGCGGCGGCTCGACCTCGAGCATCCGGGCTATGGCTTCGCCGAGCACAAGGGCTACGCAACAAAGCAGCACCTCGAGGCGTTGCAGCGGCTCGGCCCCTGCGCGATCCACCGGCGCTTGTTCGAGCCGGTGTGTCAGATGAATTTGGCGCTGGAGGTCGCATGACCGCCGCTTTCGTCCACCTGCGCCTGCACACCGAGTATTCGCTGATCGACGGCACCATCCGCCTCGAGCGGCCGGAAGCGATCCAGGACGACGCCAAGCAGCGTCACAAGGAGGAGCGCTTCACCACGCTGGCCGAGCGCGCGCTGCAACTGGCGCTGCCGGCGGTGGCGGTCACCGACCTCAACAACCTGTTCGGCATGGTGAAGTTCTACAAATCGGCCGAGGCCTCCGGCGTCAAGCCGATCATCGGCGTGGACCTCACGCTCGAGGAGCGCAAGGCGGGCGAGGGGGCGGAGCAGGTCTGCTTGCTGGTGCAGAACGAGCAGGGCTACCGCAACCTGGTGCGGCTGGTGTCGCAGGGCTACACCGAAGGGCAGCAGTCCGGCGCGCCGCGCATCAAGCGTGAATGGATCGCCAGCGCTTCGGCCGGCCTGATCGTGCTGTGCGGGCCGCACAGCAGCATCGGCCGCCTGGCGCTGGGCGGGCACCCCGACGCCGCGCAGGCCGAGCTGGCGCAGTGGCGCGCGTGGTTCGGCGACCGGCTGTACCTCGAAGTGCACCGCTGCGGCCGGCCCGACGACGAGCCGCACCTGCGCGCTGCCGTGCGGCTGGCGCGGCGCACCGGCACGCCGGTGGTCGCCACCAACGACGTGCGCTTCCTGCGCCGGCAGGACTTCGACGCGCACGAGGCGCGCATCTGCATCGCCCAGGGCTGGACGCTCGACAACGACCGCCGCCCCAAGGCGTGCACGGCCGAGCAATACCTGAAAAGCGCGGCGGAGATGCAGAAGCTCTTCGCCGACCTGCCCGAGGCGCTGGCCAACACGGTCGAGATCGCGCGTCGCTGCACGCTGTCGCTGAAATTCGGCCAGAACTACCTGCCGGACTTCCCGGTGCCGGCGGGCTACACGGTGACGGGCTACCTGAAGGAGCAGGCGCACAAGGGCCTCGAGGCGCGCGGGCAGGGCGAGCCGGCCCGGCGCGAGCGGCTCGACTACGAGCTGGGCGTGATCGAGAAGATGGGCTTCGAGGGGTATTTCCTGGTCGTCGCCGATTTCATCGCCTGGGCCAAGACCCACGGCTGTCCCGTGGGCCCGGGCCGCGGCTCGGGCGCCGGCTCGCTGGTGGCTTACGCGCTCGGCATCACGGACATCGACCCGATCCCGTATGGCCTGCTGTTCGAGCGCTTCCTGAACCCCGAGCGCGTGTCCCTGCCGGACTTCGACGTCGACTTCTGCATGGACAACCGCGACCGGGTCATCGAGTACGTGATGGATCGCTACGGCCGCGAGCGCGTCGGCCAGATCATCACCTACGGCACCATGGCGGCGCGCGCCGTGGTGCGCGACCTCGCGCGCGTCACCGGCCAGCCGTGGTCCTTCGGCGACCGCCTCGCCAAGATGATCCCGGGCGGGCCGCAGGGCCTGTCGCTGGGCGAGGCGCTCGACGACGTGCCCGAGTTCAAGCAGGCCTACAAGTCCGAGGAGGACGTGCGCGCGATCGTCGACCTCGGCATGCAGCTCGAGGGCCTGACGCGCAACGTCGGCAAGCATGCGGGCGGCGTCGTGATCGCGCCGCGCGCGCTGACCGAGTTCGCACCGCTGTACTGCGAGCCGGGCGGCGGCGGCCTGGTCACCCAGTTCGACATGAAGGACCTCGAGGCCGTCGGCCTGGTCAAGTTCGACTTTCTCGGGCTGAAGACGCTGACCATCATCCAGGCCGCGGTGGAGCTGATCAACGCGCGCCGCGCGGCGGGCACGCCGGAGCTGAAGATCCTCGAGATCCCGCTCGACGACCGGCCGACCTACGAGGTCTACGCCAGTGGCCACACCACCGCGGTGTTCCAGATGGAATCCGGCGGCATGCAGCGCGCCTCGGTGGATCTCAAGCCCGACAGCTTCGAGGACATCATCGCGCTGATCTCGCTGTTCCGGCCCGGCCCGATGGAGCTGATCCCGGACTTCTGCGCGCGCAAGCACGGCCGCGCGCGCGCCGAGGTGCTGCACCCGGGCATGGAGGAGGCGCTCAAGCCGACCTACGGCATCTTCGTGTACCAGGAACAGGTCATGCAGGTGGCGCGCCAGCTCGCCGGCTACACGCTCGGCAGCGCGGACCTGCTGCGCCGCGCCATGGGCAAGAAGATCACTGCCGAGATGGCCCTGCAGCGCGAGATTTTCCTCAAGGGCGCCATCGCCAACGGCGTCAGGCCGCACATCGCCGGGCAGATCTTCGACCTGATGGAGAAGTTCGCCAACTACGGGTTCAACAAGTCGCACGCCGCCGCCTACGCGCTGGTCTCGTACCAGACCGCGTGGCTGAAGGCCCATCACCCCGCGGAGTTCATGGCCGCGGTGCTGTCGTGCGACATGGACAAGACCGACACCGTCGTGATGATGATCGACGAGTGCCTGCGCATGGGCATCGCCCTGCAGCCGCCCGACGTCAACCGCTCGCGCTTCCGCTTCGAGGTCACCGGGCCCAAGGGCATCCTCTACGGCCTCGGCGCGATCAAGGGCGCGGGCGCGGGCGCGCTCGCCAACCTGCTCGAGCAGCGCGAGGCGGGCGGGCCGTTCAAGGACCTGTTCGACCTGTGCCGGCGCATCGATACGCGCAAGACCAACAAGCGCGTGCTGGAGGCGCTGATCGGCGCGGGCGCGCTGGACGGCTTCGGCGCCACGCGCGCCAGCCTGATGAAGACGCTGCCGCGCGCGCTGGCCGCCGCCGAGCAGTCCTCGGCCAGCAGCGGCGCCGGCCAGGACGACATGTTCGGGCTGCCGACCACCGCGGCCACCGGCGGCGCGGCGCTGATGGAGCCAGAGCCCGAGTTCGGCGACGCCGAGCGCCTGCGGCTGGAGAAGGAGACCCTCGGCCTGTACTTCTCGGGCCACCCGATCGAGATCCATCGCGCGCTGCTCGACCAGATCTGCTCCGGCAACCTCAAGCAGCTGATCGCGGCGCGCGCCAGCAGCGTGCTGCTCGGCGCCTGGGTGGTGGATATCCGCCGTTTCGGCAAGCGCATCATCCTGACGCTCGACGACCGCACCGCGCAGCTGACCTGCATCCTCGGCGAGGAATTCCTCGCCAACCGCGTGCCGCCGCGCAAGGACACGCTGGTGTTCGTCACCGGGCGCATCACGCCGGACGACTTCAGCGGCGGCTGGAAAGTGTTCCCCAACGAGTTGTACGACCTCGAACAGGTGCAGGCCCGGTTCGCGCGGCGCGTTCTGCTAGAGTTTGTTGGCAACAGCGGGGCCGGCGGCGCCGCGCCGATGGAGCGGCTGATGCAGGCCCTCGAGGTGCTGCGCCATCCCGCGGGTTGCCCGGTGACGGTGCATTACGGCAACGGCGCGGCGCGGGCCACCCTCGACCTGGGGGCGGACTGGAAGATCCGGGTGCAGGATGCGGGGCTCGAGCCCTTGCGCAAGCTGCTCGGAGAGCGGAATGTGAGAGTTCAGTACAGCAAGCCGGCGGCGACGACCCAGACTGCGGACGCATGAACCTCAACTATCTCGATTTCGAGCAGCCGATCGCCGAGCTCCAGAAAAAGATCGACGAGTTGCGCTACGTCGCCAACGGCTCCGAGGTCAACATCTCGGACCAGATCCAGCAGCTCGAGGTGAAGAGCCGCGAGCTGACCGCGCAGATCTTCAACACCCTGTCGGCGTGGCAGATCGCGCAGCTCGCGCGCCACCCGCAACGGCCGTACGCGCTCGACTACGTCAAGGCCATCTTCACCGACTGGGAGGAGCTGCACGGCGACCGCAACTACAAGGACGACCCGGCCATCGTCTGCGGCGTGGCGCGGCTCGAAGGCCGCCCGGTCGCCGTGATCGGCCAGCAGAAGGGCCGCGACGCCAAGGAGCGCGTCTACCGCAACTTCGGCATGCCCAAGCCGGAGGGCTACCGCAAGGCGCTGCGCATCATGAAGCTGGCCGAGAAATTCCACCTGCCGATCGTCACGCTGATCGACACGCCGGGCGCCTATCCCGGCATCGGCGCCGAGGAACGCAACCAGAGCGAGGCGATCGCGCGCAACCTGTACGAGCTGTCGCACCTGCGCACGCCGGTCCTGGTGACCGTGATCGGCGAGGGCGGCTCGGGCGGCGCGCTCGCCATCGGCGTGGGCGACCACGTGATGATGTGCCAGTACAGCATCTACTCGGTGATCTCGCCCGAGGGCTGCGCCTCGATCCTGTTCAAGAAGGCCGACCGCGCGCAGGAAGCCGCCGAGGCCATGAAGATCAC
>JANNLM010000168.1:0-4465 GCA_031396825.1 Gammaproteobacteria bacterium
TACTTCCATGCCGTTCATGGCCGGCATCATCACGTCGAGCAGGATCAGGTCCGGCGGGTCGGCGCACGCGATCTCGATGGACTTGGCGCCGTCCAGCGACACCAGGCAGCGGTAGTGCTCGCGCAGCATGCGGCTCGCCACGTTGAGGTTCTGCGGCGTGTCATCCACCACGAGCACGGTCGGGCGGGTGTCGATCGGATTACTTTCGTTCATGCGGCTCGGTCACCCAGTCCCAGCTCGGCGCTGGCTTGCTCCAGTTTGGCCAAAGCCGCTTCGAAACTGAAGGCGTCGACCAGTTGCACCAGTTCGCGGAAGCTGCGCGGCTTGGAGGTGCCGTCCAGCGCCTCCCGGATGCGGTCGAGCGTGTCCACTGCGCTGGAGTCGCTGCGGTTGAGCTGGGAGCGCAGCTTGTCCATCAGCGCGTTGAGCTCCGGCCCCGGCGTGGCCGCGGCGGCGCGGACCGGGGTCGCGGCCGGCGCGGCCGGCGGCTCCAGCCCGAGCATCCGCTCGAGGATGTCCGACATGCGGGTCAGGTCCAGCGGCTTGCTCAGGTAGGCGTTCATGCCCGCGTCGAGGCAGCGCTGCGCGTCGCCGGGCATGGCGCTGGCGGTCATCGCCACGATCGGCACGGTGTAGCCCGATTGGCGCAGCTGTTGCGCCGCCTCGATGCCGCCCAGCTCGGGCATCTGCAGGTCCATCAGGATCAGGTTGAACGCGCGCAGTTCGACCTGTTCGAGCGCCTCGCGGCCGTTGCCGGCCACGGTCACCGTGGCCCCGGCGGTCTCGAGCAGCTCGCGCACGACCAGCTGGTTCATCAGGTTGTCCTCGACCACCAGGATCTCGGTGCCGCGCAGCCGGCCGGGCTGCAGCGCCGGCGCTTCCTCCGGCGGCGGGAACGCGCGCACCGCGCTGCCCCCGAGCGCCTGCACCATGACTTCCAGCAACCGCGAGGGATTGAATGGCTTGGTCAGCATGCCGTCGAGCCGCAGCCCCTCGACGCGGTTGGCGAGCTCTTCGCGGCTGTGCGCCGACACCAGCACCAGCGCCGGCACCGGGTCGAGCTTGAGCTCGCGGATCTTCGGCACCAGCAGGTCGCCGTCGATGTCCGGCAGGCGCCAGTCGAGCAGCACCAGGCGGAACGGCCGCTTCTCGCGCGCGCCCTCGCGCAGCGCGTCGAGCGCCGACAGGCCGTTGACGACCGCCTGCGAGTCGATTTCGAACGAGCGCAGGTGGCTGCCCAGGATCTCGCGCGAGGCCGCGCTGTCGTCCACCACCAGCACGCGCAGGCCGATCAGTGGCGTGACGCTGGTCGGCGCGCCGGCCGGCACGCTGCCCAGCTCGAGCGGGACGCGGAACAGGAACGTGCTGCCGACGCCGGGCTCGCTCTCCGCTTCGATGCGGCCTCCCATCTTCTCGACCAGGCTCTGGCTGATCGACAGGCCCAGGCCGGTGCCGCCGTACTTGCGCGTGGTCGAGCTGTCGGCCTGCTGGAAGGCCTGGAACAGCCGCGCCAGCTGCTCCGCCGTCATGCCGATGCCGGAATCGGTCACCGAGAACTCCAGCCAGACCTGCTTGTCCTCGCGCCGCAGCTCCTTCACCCCGACGATGACGTGGCCCTTGTCGGTGAACTTCACCGCGTTGGCGGTCAGGTTCAGCAGCACCTGGCCCAGGCGCAGCGGATCGCCGACCAGCTGGCGCGGCAGCTCGCGGGCCGTGGAGAACAGCAGCTCGAGGCCCTTTTCGCTGGCCTTGTGGCCGACGACGTTGGCCAGGTGCGTCAGCACGTCGTCGAGGCTGAAGTCGGTGTGCTCGAGAGTGAGCTTGCCGACCTCGAGCTTCGACACGTCGAGGATGTCGTTGACGATGCCGAGCAGCGCCTGCGCGCTGGACTTGATCTTGTCGAGGTAGTCGCGCGTGCGCGGCGGCGCCTCGCCGCGCGTGGCCAGGTACGACAGGCCGATGATGGCGTTGAGCGGCGTGCGGATCTCGTGGCTCATGTTGGCCAGGAACTCGCCCTTGGTGCGGCTGGCCGACTCGGCCTGTTCCTTGGCGACCGCCAGCTGCCGCTCGAGCGTCTTGCGCTCGGTGACGTCGGTGACGTAAGCGGTGGCGATCACGCTGCCGTCGGCGTCACGATGCGGGATCGCCTCGGCCATGTTCCAGCGCTCGGTGCCGTCCGGCAGGCGCACGCGGTACTCGGTGCTCATCGGCTCCAGGCGGCGCGCCGCCTCCAGCGCCGCGCGAGTCACGCGCGCGCGGTCCTCCGGCACGATGCGGTCGATCAGGTAGCTGTAGTCGGTCATCGCGCGCTGCACGTCCACGTTGTGGCGCTCGTTGAGCCGGCCCGAGGTGAACTGCACCGAGAACGCGCCGTTGGGCGCCACCCGCGTCTGGATCACCGCGCCGGGAATGGTGTCGGTGACTTCGCGCAGGCGGCGCTCGGTCGCCAGCGTGCGCGCCTCGCTCTCGCGCCGGTACTCGATCTCGAGCCGCAGGCGCCGCAGCCACCACGCCACCAGCAGGCCGAGGGTCAGCGTGCCGGCGATCGCGATCAGGGACCAGCGCACCACCTGGCCCGGATCGAGCCCGCGCTCGAACTCCACCGAGAACCAGCGGCTGGCGATGCCGGCGCGCTCCTCCGCCGTGATCGTGGCCAGGCCCTTGTCCAGGATGGACACCAGCTCCGGCCAGTCCTTGCGCACGCCCATGTAGACCAGGCGCTCCTTCTCGTCGGTCGGCGCGGCGACCTTGAGGTTGGTCAGGCCCAGTTGCCGGATCTTGAAGTGCAGCACGGCGATGTTGCCGGCGGTGGCCTCGGCCTGGCCGGCCGCCACCAGGCGCAGCGCCTCGTCCACCGTCTCGACCAGCAGCACGTTCATCTGCGGGTATTGCGCGCGCAGCAGGTCGGTCTCGTTGTAGTCGCGCACCAGCGCGAAGCGCCGGTCCAGCAGCGCCGCCATGTCCGGCACGAACGGAAAGTCGTCGCGCACCACCACCACCGAGTGGAACGAGATGTACGGCTGCGTGAAGGCGAAATGGTGCTCGCGGTCGGGACTGCGCCCGATCGCCAGCAGCAGGTCGAGGTCGCGACGCTGCCCGGCGGCGTAGGCCTCGGCCCAGGTCTGGCCCGGCACGGCCTCGAAGCGCACCTTGAGCCGCTCCTCGAGCAGCTTGAGCATGTCGGCGGCCACGCCGACCGGTTGGCCGCGCGCGTCGTCGAAGTCGATTGGCATCCAGGCCGGATCGTTGCCGACGCGGATCACCGGATGCGCGTCGAGCCAGGCCCGCTCCTCGGGCGTGAGGCTCATGCCCGAACCCTGGGTGGGCTCGACCAGGTGGACGCCGGCGGCGGCGCCCGGCAACGCTGCCAGCAGCAGCACCAGCGTCAGCAGCAGCGTGCGCGCTGGCCCGATCGTTCGGTGGTCCGGTCGTTCCATGGAGCGGTAGAGGCTAGCGCCGATCGGTTCGCTCGGGGGGCCGGTCATCCGGTCCTCCGGGCCGGCCCGAGGCCGAGGTCGGTGCTGGCCTGGTCCAGCTTGCCGAGGGCGGCCTCGAAGCTGAAGGCGTCCACCAGGCGGATCAGCTCGCGCAAGCTGCGCGAAGGCGGCGCGCCCTTGAGGGCCTGGCGGATGCGGTCAAGGGTGTCGACCGCGCTGGAGTCGCTGCGCGCGAGTTGGTCGCGCAAGGTCTCCATCAGCTGCCGCAGCTCCGCCGATGCCGCCGCCCGCTCCGCGGCCGCCGGCCTGGCGGTTGCCGCCGCGGCCAGCGGCTTGAGCTTGAGCCAGCGCTCCAGTACCGCCGACAGCCGTTCGAGGTTGATCGGCTTGCTGAGGTAGTCGTTCATGCCGGCGGCGAGGCAACGCTGCTCGTCGCCGGGCAGCGCGCTGGCGGTCATGGCCACGATCGGCACCACGTTGCCGGACGCGCGCAGCGTCTCGGCCGCCTCGATGCCGCCGACCTCCGGCATCTGCAGGTCCATCAGCACCAGGTCGAACTCGTGCGCCTCGGCCGCCACGAGGGCCTCGCGGCCGTTGTTCGCCACCGTGATCGTGGCCCCTGCCCGTCCCAGCAGTTCGCCGATGACCTGCTGGTTCATGGCGTTGTCCTCGACCACCAGCACGCGTGCGCCGGTGAGCCGGCCCGGCTGCAGCGCCGGCGCCTCGTCCGGCGGCGGCAGGTCGCGCGACGCCACGCCGGCGCCCAGCGCATACAGCATGGCCTCGAGCAGCAGCGACGGGTTGAACGGCTTGTTGACCACGCCGTCGAGGTTCAGCGCGTCGGCGCGGGTCGCCAGCTCGTCCCGGCTGTGCCCCGACACGACGATCAGGCCCGGCGGCGGCTGCAGGTCGAGCGCACGGATCTCGCGCACCAGCTCCTCGCCGTTGAGGTCCGGCATGCGCCAGTCGAGCAGCACCAGGCGGAACGGCCGCCGGTCCTTGTCCGCCCGGCGCAGCGCCTCCAGCGC
>JANNLM010000204.1:0-5534 GCA_031396825.1 Gammaproteobacteria bacterium
CCGGCCACGCGCAGTTTCTCCACTGCTGCCTGGAGCGGCGCGCGCACCGCGGCGTCCACCGGGCAGGCCGGATCGTCGAGCCAAACCAGCACGCGATAGTCGGCGAGCGCAGTTCGCCGCGGCGCCGGCAGCTCGGCGCGCCAGGCCGTGGCGTCGGGCGCCGCGCGTCCGGCCAGCACGCGCAGCGCGAGCGCGAGGTCCTCGGCGCTGCGCGCCATCGGGCCGGCGGCGACCAGGTCGGCCTCGCCGGCGGTGCCGGGCGGGCCCGGGATGTGGCCGCGCGTCGGCACCAGGCCCGACGACGGCTTGTGGCCGTAGACGCCGCAGAAGTGCGCCGGCGTGCGGATCGAGCCGGCGACGTCGCTGCCCAGCTCGAGCGGCGTCAGGCCGGCGGCCAGTGCGGCCGCGGCGCCGCCGCTGGAGCCGCCGGGCGTGCGCTCGAGGTTCCACGGGCTGCGCGTGATGCCGAACACCGCGTTGTGGGTCTGCACGTCGCCGGCGAACAGTGGCACGTTGGTCTTGCCGAAGATGACGGCGCCGGCGTTCACCAGGCGCTGCACCGCGGGCGCGTGCGCCTTCGGCCGGTGGTCCTTGAGCATGGGCGCGCCGGCGACGGTGGTCATGCCGGCCACCTCGAAGGTGTCCTTGATGGTCATCGGCAACCCGTGCAGCGGCCCCCAGAACTCGCCGCGCGCGGCGGCCTGGTCGGCCTGCTGCGCGCGCTCGCGCGCGGCCGCGAAGTTGGTGGCGATGACCGCGTTCAGCGACGGGTTCAGGCGCTCCAGCCGCGCGCGGTGGCGCTCGAGCAGCTCGACGGCCGTGAGCTTGCGCTCGCGCAGCTGCGCGATCAGGCGATGCGCCGGTTCCAGACAGAAATCCATGCTCAACTCTATCATCGGGGTCATGGCGAACTTCCTGGTGCGTCTCGCGGTGTTCCTTGCCGCCGTGCTGCTGGCGGCCTGCGCCTCCGGCGCGAAGAAGGACGTCGCCGGCAAAGGGGCCGCGCCGCCCAAACCCAACCCGTTCAAGGCCTGCCGCGTGCGCCAGCGCGGCGAACGCGAAATGATCGACGACGCCAGCGCGACGCTGCAGGAAACGGTGTGCGGCGCCTCGCTGTGGTTCGACGGGCTGTTCGGCGAACGCGATCCGGCCGCGGCGCGCACCGCGCATGGCCGGCTCGAGGTGTCCACCGCCAACTCGGAGTTCGAGGGCGAGGAGACGCGCATCCGCTTCGACGCGCGCGTCGAGTTGCCGGCATTCGAGCGCCGCCTGTCCGCCTTCATCGGCCGCGACAACGAGGATGAGGTGTCCCAGGATCGCAGCGAAGGCCTGGGTCTGCGCTCGCAGGCCAACGAGCTGAGCCAGGTTGAGGACTGGTTCGCCGGCGTCGGCTACAAACTGAAGGAAACCTACGGCATGCACAGCGAATTTCGCGTCGGCGTGCGCGGAGTGCGCCACCCGATCATCTTCATGCAGCTGCGCAACTCGCTCACGGCGTACGAGGACGAAGACGACCGCGTGACGCTGCGTGTGACGCCGTTCGTCAACCACCTCGACGGCGCCGGCGTCACCACGGGGGTCAACGTCGACCATGCGCTCGCGGCCACGCGGTTGGTGCGCTGGAGCGCGATCGGAACCGTGCACGAGGACAGCCCGGGCGCGCTGTGGCGCACCGCGGCGCTGCTGTACCAGAGCCTCAAGGGTTATCGGGCGATCGCGCTCGAGGTCTTCGAACGCGGCGCCACCGGCGCGCCGGAGCCGCTGCTCGAGTACGGCGCGCGCACCATCTATCGCGAGCCGTTCTTCAAGCGCCGGCTGTTCGCCGAGCTGGTCCTCGGCTACAGCTGGCCGCGCGTGGACCCGACGCTGACGCGCGAGGGCTCGGCCGGCTTCACTTTCGGCCTCGAGCTGCCGTTCGGCAAGGAAGCGTCGCCGTCGCTGGCGCCGGAAAAGGTACCCTAGGCGCCCAATTCACGGGAGGCGGCATGCGCAAGAACATCCTGATCACGGGCGCGAGCTCGGGCCTGGGCGCCGGCATGGCGCGTGAGTTCGCCAGGATGGGGCGCAACCTCGCGCTGTGCGCGCGCCGCATGGACAAGGTCGAGGAGCTCAAGCGCGAGCTGACCGCGGCACACCCGAACATCAAGGTCGTCACGCGCGAGCTCGACGTCAACAACTACGACCAGGTGTTCGCGGTGTTCAAGGTCTTCCGCGAGGACCTCGGCTCGCTCGATCGCGTCATCGTCAACGCCGGCATGGGCAAGGGCGCCTCGCTCGGCACCGGCTACTTCAAGGCCAACCGCCAGACCGCCGAGACCAATTTCGTCGCGGCGCTGGCGCAGTGCGAGGCCGCGATGGAGATCTTCCGCGCCCAGAACCACGGCCACCTCGTCGCGATCTCGTCGATCGCCGCCATGCGCGGCATGCCCCGCGCGCAGACCGTGTACGCCGCGACCAAGGCCGGGCTGTCGGCGCTGGCCGAAGGCCTGCGCCTCGACGTGGAAGGCACGCCCATCGTGGTCAGCACGGTGCATCCGGGCTACATCCGCTCGGAGATCAACGCCAAGGTCAAGAACACGCCGTTCATGGTGGACACCGAGACGGGCTGCCGCGCGCTGGTCGCGGCGATCGAATCGGAGAGGGCGAAGACTTACGTGCCCGCGTGGCCGTGGGCGCTGATCAGCTGGGCGCTGCGCAACTTGCCCGTCGCGCTGACCAAGAAGCTGGCGTAGTCTCGCGTAAAAAGGGGACGCACATATTTTTTAATTATGTGCGTCCCCTTGTTGGTTAGCCCCAGCGAACGAGGACCGCGCCCCAGGTCATGCCGCCGCCGACGCCCTGCAGCAGCACCAGCTGGCCGGCCTTGATGCGGCCGTCGCGCACCGCTTCGTCGAGCGCGAGGATCGCGCTGGCGGCCGAGGTGTTGCCGTGCTTCTGCACCGTCGTGACCACGCGCTCCATCGGCATGCCCAGGCGCTCGGCCGCGGCGCTGATGATGCGCAGGTTGGCCTGGTGCGGCACCAGCCAGTCGAGCTGGTCGATGCGCAGGCCGTTCTTCTCGAGCGCCTCGCGCGCCACGTCCTCGAGCACGCGGATCGCGAACTTGTAGACCGCCTGCCCGTCGAACTCGACGAACGGGTTGGCGTTGATCTTGCCGCCGGCGATGTTGCCGGTCAGGCGCAGGATGTGGCTGTAGTTGCCATCGGCGTGCAGGTGCGTGGACAGGATGCCGGGCTCGTCGCTCGGCACGAGGATCGCCGCGCCAGCGCCGTCGCCGAACAGGATGCAGGTGTTGCGGTCGTCCCAGTCCAGGAACCGCGTCAGCGTCTCGGCGCCGATCACCAGCGCGCACTTGAACAGGCCCTTGGTGATCATCGCGTCGGCCGTGGTGAGCGCGTACATGAAGCCGGTGCACACCGCCTGGATGTCGAACGCGGCCGCGCCGGGGCGCACGCCGAGCTTGGCCTGCAGGATCGCGGCGGTGGACGGCAGCTGCATGTCGGGCGAGGTCGTCGCAACGATGATCAGGTCGATGTCGGCGGGCGTGACGCCGGCGGCTTCCATCGCGCGCCTGGCCGCGTGCTCCGACAGATGGCTGGTCAGCTCGCCTTCGGCGGCGACGTGGCGCGACTCGATGCCGGTGCGCGACACGATCCATTCGTGGGTCGTGTCGACGCGCTTGGCGATCTCGGCGTTGGTGACGATCCGGGACGGCAGGTAGCTGCCGGTGCCGGCGATTCTGGAATACCCCATGGCGCGGCAGCTTACTCCGGCGCTAAAGTCGCCGCACGCCCCTGGACGGAAACGGCCCCCATGCGTCTTATATGCGGCCTGTTGCTGCTCGCCATCACCACGCCCGTCTTCGCGGCCGATCGCGCCACCGGGCTGGCATTCGCCACGCGCTCCGAGGTCATCGCCCAGCACGGCATGGCGGCGACCTCGCATCCGCTGGCCACGCAAGCGGCGCTCGACGTCCTCAAGGCCGGCGGCTCGGCGGTGGACGCCGCGATCGCGGCCAACGCCTGCCTCGGCTTGATGGAGCCGACCGGCAACGGCGTGGGCGGTGACCTGTTCGCCATCGTCTGGGATCCCAAGTCGAAGAAGCTGCACGGCCTCAACGCCAGCGGCCGCTCGCCGCAGTCGCTCACGCTCGAAGTGCTGCAGAAGCAGGGGAAGACCATCCCGCCGCGCGGGCCGCTGCCGGTGTCGGTGCCGGGCGCGGTGGACGGCTGGTTCGAGCTGCACGGCAAGTTCGGCAGGCTGCCGATGAAACAGGTGCTGGCGCCTGCGATCGGTTACGCGCGCAACGGCCACCCGGTGGCCGAGGTCATCGGCGACGCCTGGGCGCGCAGCGTGCCGGTGCTGGCGAAGTGGCCCGGCTTCACCGAGCAGTTCACCGTCAACGGCCGCGCGCCGGCCAGGGGCGAGATCTGGAAGAGCCCGAACCTCGCGCGCACGCTGGAGAAGATCGCCGAGGGGGGTCGCGATGCGTTCTACAAGGGCGACATCGCGCGCACCATCGCCGACTACATGAAGGCGCAGGGTGGCTACCTGTCGTACGAGGACCTCGCCGCGCACAGGAGCGAATGGGTCGCGCCGGTGTCCACCAACTATCGCGGTTACGACGTCTGGGAGCTGCCGCCGAATTCACAAGGGATCGCGGCGCTGCAGATGCTCAACCTCCTCGAGGGCTACGACCTGCGCGCGATGGGTTTCGGCAGCGCGGACTACGTGCACACCTTCGTCGAGGCCAAGAAAATCGCGTTCGAGGATCGCGCGAAGTTCTACGCCGACCCGGCGTTCGCGAAGGCGCCGGTCAAGCAACTGGTGTCGAAGGGCTACGCCAAGGCGCGCCGCAAGCTGCTCGACCCGAAGCGGGCTGCGAAGCGCTACGACGCCGGCAATGCGGCCCTGCGCGAGGGCGATACCATCTACATGACCACGGCGGACAAGGACGGGATGATGGTGTCGCTGATCCAGTCGAACTACCGCGGCATGGGCAGCGGCATGACGCCGCCGGGACTGGGCTTCATCCTGCAGGACCGCGGCGAGCTGTTCTCGCTGATTGCCGGGCAGGCCAACACCTACGCGCCGGGCAAGCGGCCGTTCCAGACCATCATCCCGGCGTTCATCACCAGGGACGGGGCGCCGTGGCTGTCGTTCGGCGTGATGGGCGGTGACATGCAGCCGCAGGGCCACGCGCAAATCGTCATCAACCTGATCGACTTCGGCATGAACCTGCAGGAAGCCGGCGATGCGCCTCGCATCTACCACACCGGCTCGAGCGAGCCCACCGGCGAGATCATGGAGGACGGTGGCCAGCTCTACCTCGAGTCCGGCTATCCGCAGGAAACGGTGCGCGAGCTGGTGAAGCGCGGCCACACCGTCGGCAGCACGCTCGTTGGCAACTACGGCGGCTACCAGGCCATCAAGCGCGAAAACGGCGTCTATGTCGGTGCGTCAGAATCCCGCAAGGACGGCCACGCGGCGGGGTACTAGGCGGCGGTATACGCTGTTGGCGCTGCCTCCATCGA
>JANNLM010000226.1:0-5492 GCA_031396825.1 Gammaproteobacteria bacterium
GTGGTCTTGCCCACGCCGTTGACGCCGACCATCAGGATCACGAACGGCCGCAAAGCCCGCGCGACCTCGAGCGGCCGCGCGCACGGCGCCAGCAGCTCCTCGATGGAGCCGCGCAGCGCCTCGCGCAGCGCGGCCTCGTCGCGGATCCGGCCCTGCTTGATGCGGATGCGCAGGCGCTCGGACAGGAACTGGGTCGCCTCGAGCCCCGCGTCGGCCGAGAGCAGGCGCGTCTCGAGCTCCTCGACGGCGCCCTCATCGAGGCCGTCCTTCGATACCAGCCGCCCGAGGTCGTAGGTCAGCCAGGAGTCGCCGCGATTGAGCCGCGCGCGCAGGCGCGACAGCGCCGACTCGCTCACGTCACGACGCCGGGCGCAGCAACCACAGCTCGCCGCCCCAGCCCGGGTCGCCGGCCTCGCGCCCGGCGTGGCGCGCGCGGCGCGCCTCGAAGCCGGGCAGCGCGCCGTCGAGGGCGGCGAGCGGCGCGTCGTAGTCCAGCTCGGTCTGCGGGTAGCGCACCAGGCGCAGCGCGCCGCGGCTGGTTTGCATCGTGAGCGTGCCGACCCACACCGGCGCGCCGCCGGCGAAGGCGCCGGACGGCCACAGGCGGATGAGCCACTGCTCGTCGCGGCCGAGCGCCCGGCGCAGCATCAGCGCCTCGTGGGCGCCGGCGTGCACCTGCGGCAGCACCGGCAGCTCGGTGATCGGCGCGTTGACCGCGAGCCAGCGCAAGGCGCTGTCCCAGGTCACCGGCAGCGGCGCTTCCCAGCCGGCGGCGCGCAGCGCCGCCTCGATGCGCGGCAACTCGCCGCGCCACTGCACCGCGAGCGGCTGCTTGTTGGTGCGCGTGGCGTCCACGCGGTAGGCGGGCAGCTCGGAGTAGGCGCTGCGCCACCAGGCGGCGGCCGGCAACACGCGCGCCGAGTCGGCCTGCGCCTCGAGCTCGCGCCGCATCTCGGCCGAGCTCTGCAGCGCCGCGGCGGCGATCAGCACGCCGGCCGCCAGCGGCAGCACCTCGCGCGCCGGGATGCCCTCGGCGCCGTGCAGCCGGTAGCCCACGCCCAGCAGCGTCACCCAGATGGCGCCGAACACGACCGAGAACACGCCGGTCGACACCCACACGGCGCCGCGATACACGTCCGCCGCGAGCATCAGCACGACCAGCGCGGTGGCGACGCCGTAGTACAGCGTGCGCATGGCCTGCGAGCGGTTGGTGGCGAGCAGCACCGGCACGAAGCCGTAGATCACGGTGGCGAGCACCAGGTCGCGGCCGCCGAAGCGCACCGCCGCGATGCCGCGCGAATAGTTGACCGGGTCGGGCACGTCCACCAGCCAGTACAGGCCGAGCGACATCGCCGTGCCGAAGGCGACGGCGGCGAGCCAGTGCGCCGCCGCGCGCATGCGCCGCAGCAGCAGCAGCGTCACCAGCACGACCACGGCGACCGGCGCGTACACCTCCCACTCCGCCAGTTGCGCGACCCAGAGCGCGAGCACCGTGGTGATCGGCGTGCGCAGGTCCTGCACCGCCTGCCACGACAGCAGGTCGAGCGTCCCGGGTAGCTGGCCGTTGCCCCACCACAGCCCCATCCATAGCCAGCCGAGCAGGAAGAGGGCCACCGCGAGCAGTGCCAGCCCCGGCGTCTCCGGCTGCGCCGGGTCGGCCAGCCACTGGCCGAGGCGGCCGAGCCGGCGGTGCCGGTGGCTCCAGTCGAGCAGCGCCGCGATCCAGTCCCCGGCGCGCCGCTGCAGTCCGCCGACCGCGACGCTGACCAGCCACAGCAGCACGACCAGCACGAGGAACAGCACGACGATCAGGATGGCGAGGCGCGTGGCGACTTCGGCGGCGAGGTCGAGTGAGGCGCCGAACACCACGCCCAGCGCTACCAGCGGAGCGGCCCAGAACAGGCTGGCGAACAGCTCGACCGCGAGGAAGCGCACCGGCGACATGCGGTAGGCGCCGGCGATGGCCGCCACGAACGGGCGCACCAGGCCGATGAAGCGCGCCAGCACCAGCGCCTTGGCGCCGTGGCGCTCGAGCAGGCCGCGCGAACGGGCGATCGCGTCCTGGTAGCGCAGCGCGTAATGCGACTCGAGCGCTCGATTGCCCCAGTAGCGGCCGACCCAGAAGTTGATCGAGTCGCCGGCCATCGCGCCGGCCACCGCCGCCGCCACGGCCGGCCAGAAGCCGAGCGAGCCCAGGCCGACCAGCGCGCCGGCGGCGAGCAGCACCAGCGTGGTCGGGATCAGCACGCCAAGCACGATGATCGACTCGGCCAGGCAGCACAGGAACACGAACGTCAGCGCCCACTGCGGGTGCGCGGCGACCCAGTCGAGCGCTGCGCGCAGCAGGTCGATCAAGCGCGGAAGGCCCTGGCCGCCGCGTCGAGCGTGCGCGCGAGCTCGCGCTCGCCGTGCGCCGCCGAGACGAAGCCGGCCTCGTAGGCCGACGGCGCGAGATAAACGCCGGCGTCCAGCATGGCGTGGAAGAAGCGCGCGAAGCGCGCCGTGTCGCAGGCCATCACCTGCGCGTAATGCCCGATGTCGCGCTCGGCTGTAAAGAACAGGCCGAACATGCTGCCGACCTGCGTGGTCGTGAACGGCACCGAGGCCGCCTGCGCCGCGGCGCGCAGGCCCTCGAGCAGGCGCGCCGTGGTGCGCTCGAGCTGCGCGTAGAGCTTCTCGTCGAGCAGGCGCAGGGTGGCGAGGCCCGCGGCCATGGCGAGCGGATTGCCCGACAGCGTGCCGGCCTGGTAGACCGGCCCGACCGGCGCCAGTTGCTGCAGCAGGTCGCGGCGGCCGCCGAAGGCGCCGACCGGCAGCCCGCCGCCGATGATCTTGCCGAGCGTGACCAGGTCCGGCCGTACGCCGTAGCGCGCCGCCGCCCCGCCCGGGTGCACGCGAAAACCGGTCATGACCTCGTCGAGGATCAGCAGCGCGCCGAACTTGTCGCACAGCGCGCGCAGCCCCTGGAGGAACCCGGCTGCCGGCGGCACGCAGTTCATGTTGCCGGCCACCGGCTCGACGATGATGGCGGCGATGCCGGCCGGCTGGGCCCAGAACAGCGACTCGACCGTGGCGAGCTCGTTGTACACGGCGGTCAGCGTGTGGCGCGCGAAGTCGGCCGGCACGCCGGGAGAGGAGGGCGTGCCGAGCGTGAGCGCGCCCGAGCCGGCCTTCACCAGCAGGCTATCGCTGTGGCCGTGGTAGCAGCCCTCGAACTTGATGATGGCGTCGCGCCGGGTGCAGGCGCGCGCCAGGCGCAGCGCCGACATGGTCGCCTCGGTGCCCGAATTGCACAGCCGCACCTGCTCGAGCCCCGGCACGCGGGAACACAGCAACTCGGCCATCTCGATCTCGAGTTCGGTCGGCGCGCCGTAGCTGACGCCGACTTCGGCCTGCTGGCGGATCGCCTCGACCACCGCCGGATGCTGGTGGCCGAGGATCATCGGGCCCCACGAGCCGACGTAGTCCACGTACTCGCGGCCGTCGGCGTCGTAGATGTGGGCGCCGGCGGCGCGCGCGATGAAGCGCGGCGTGCCGCCCACGCCCTTGAACGCGCGCACCGGCGAGTTCACGCCGCCCGGGATGGTTTTCTGGGCGCGCGCGAAAAGTTGTACCGACTTGGGCTCGTCCGATCGGGTCATGGCCGCATTATCGGTCGAACAGCCGGGCGTAGGCGCGCGCCGCGCCCTCGACGTCGACCGCGCCGAATACGCCCTCGACGGCCGCGATCATGGCGGCGCCGGCTTCGACCACGGGCCGGGCGTTGGCCGGCGTGAGGCCGCCAATCGCGCAGATCGGGATGTGCAGTCGCGCGCGCGCCTGACGCAGCAGGGCGAGGTCCGCCGGCGGCGCGTCCGGCTTGGTGCGGGAAGGGAAGAAGCGGCCGAGGGCGACGTAGCTCGCGCCCTCGTCCTGCGCGACGACCGCGCGCTCGAGCACGTTGGCGCAGCTCACGCCGATGGTGGCCAGGCCGCCGAGGCGCCGGCGCGCCTGGCGCAGCGGCAGGTCGCTGGCGCCCAGGTGCACGCCGTCCGCGCCGATGGTGAGCGCCAGCTCGACGTCGTCGTTGACGATGAACAGCGCGCCGCGCGCGCGGCACAGGTCGAGCAGCGCCTTGGCCTGCCGGCGCCGCTCGTTGGCGTCGCCTTCCTTGTCGCGGTACTGGATCAGGTGCGCACCGCCGGATAGCGCGGCCTCGACCGCCCGCGTGAGCTGGCCCGGCGCGCGGCACAGCGTGGCCGAGGTGACGGCGTACAGGCCGCGCAGGCTCACGGCAGGCGGCCCGGGATGCGCCGGCCGCGCCCGGGCGCGAAGGCGCGCTCGAGCGCGCGGTGGGTGAAGGCCTGCGCATCGGCCAGTGCCGCGCCGACGCTGTTGCCTTGCGCCAGCAGCGTGGCGACGGCCGCGGCCAGCGTGCAGCCGGCGCCGTGGAAGGGGCCGGCCAGGCGCGGCCACGAGAAGGCGCGCGGGGCGCCGTCGCGCCGGTACCAGCGGTTGACCACGGTCTCGCCCGGTTCATCGCCACCCGTGATCAAGACGTTCCGGGCGCCGAGGGCGACGAGTGCCGCGCCGGCCGCGTCGAGGTCGCGAGCCTCCGGCACCAGGCGCCGCGCCTCGGCCGCATTGGGTGTCAGCACCTCGACGCGCGGCAGCGCGCGTTTTAGCGCCTCGACCAGCGCGGCGGAGGCGAGCTCGGCGCCGCCGCCCGCGCGCAGCACCGGATCCACCACCGCGGGCGCGCCCGTGCGCTCGATCAGCTCGACGATGAAGGGAACCTGCTCGGGGGCGCCGAGCAGGCCCACCTTGATGGCCTTCACCGGCACGTCGGCCAGCAGCACGGCGGCCTGTTCGCGCAGCAGCGCCAGGTCCGGCGCCCGCACCGCGACCACATCGCGCGTGTCCTGCACCGTGTGGGCGGTGATCAGCGACAGGCCGTGGCCGCCCAGCGCCGCGGCGGTCTCGAGATCGGCCTGAATGCCGGCGCCGCCCCCCGGGTCGTGCCCGGACAGGAAGAGGACGGCGGGTCGCGAAGTGCTCACGGGCGGCGACTTACCATGTAGTCAGTCAAGGAATGAGGTTACTCACACGGCCCACGGCCGGCGCGCCGCACCGGCTCGCCGCACTGCACCAGCGCCGCGCCGACGCCCCTGGGCGCCTGCAAGTGCTTGGGTCTTCGGCGTATTTCCATCTGGTTACAAAATAACCTCATCAGAAGAAACCAAAAGCTGTGAAGTGAGGTTTTTCCCGGGCGGCCCACTTGTCCACAGGGTTCTTAACAGGCGCTGTGCATGGGAGCCGCTTTTGCTTTGCGAACCGGATGTTAGCCGACAAAGCTCAGAGCGTCGCTGCGAAGACGCGTCTAACTGCCGTAGTAAGCTCGAATCGAAATGTCCCGCGCCTCGTTCCTGCTGACCGACAAGCTCGCCGAGTACTACGGCAGCGTCGCGCTGCGCGAGCCGCCGCTGTTCGCCGAGTTGCGGCGCGAAACCGCC
>JANNLM010000224.1:0-2184 GCA_031396825.1 Gammaproteobacteria bacterium
CCGCGGCCCTTCTAGCTCGAAGCGCCGCGCCGAGGTGGCCAGGCGCCCGGGCAGTGCGAGCCACCGCCCGGTGGCGAAGATCTTCGCGGCGAGGCGCTGGTCTTCGAGGAACGGCAGGCGCTCGTCGAAGCCGCCGAGCTCTCGGAAATACGCCGCCGGCAGCAGCAACCCCTGGTCGCCGTTGATGGTGCCGGCGCGATTCAGCGCGGTCTTGCCTTCCATATAGCGATAGAACAGCTCGCGTCCGGGTTGCGTGCGCGCGAAGCGCAGCGGCCAGTGCCCGGCCTGTGGGAGCGGCCCTTGTGGGAGCGGCCCTTGTGGGAGCGGCCCATGGCCGCGACTCTGTAGCGCATCGAGCCCCTCCCGCAGCTGCGTCGGACTTTCCAGCCTTGAGTCCGCATGCAGGAACAGCAGCGTGGGCGCCGTCGCCGCGCGCGCGCCGGCATTCATCTGTGCGCCTCTGCCGCGCGGCGCCGTCACCACCGTAGTGCCGGCCCCCAGCGCCGCCGTGCCGTCGGTCGATCCGCCGTCGGCGACGATGACCTGCAGGCTGATGTCGCGCTGGCCGCGCAGGTCGTCGAGCAGCGCGGGCAATGCCTGCGCTTCGTTGAGCGTCGGGATGACGACCGAAAGGTCCAAGTGTCATCCCGAGGAGCGAAGCGACGAGGGATCTCCTGCAAGATTCCTCGCTTCGCTCGGAATGACACTCATCGCTTCAGCCCCAGAGCTTCAACCGCCTGCTCATCGATCCCGAACGGCCCTTTGTAATCCCAGTGCGTCCACGGAATGTGCCGCTGCTCCAGCGCCGCGCGCACGTCGCCGAGCCACGCCGCGCGGTCGGCGGCGGGCGCGTATTCCTTCAGCACGCCGAACTCGCTGCACCACACCGGTACCTTGTGCTGCCGGCCCCACTTGGCCGCGCGCTCGACCAGCGCGCCGATGCGCGCGCTGTTCCAGCGCTCGCCGCCGTGCCAGCGCAGCAGGTCGCGCGTCGCCGCCGGCGCCGCGTCCATGCGCCCGGCCACGATTTCCGGCGAGGAGGGATACGGGAAATTGCGCAGCGCCTTCCACGCCGGGTCGCCCCAGTCGGCGCCCTGGTGCGTGAAGTTGTGCGGCTCGTAGAAGTGAAAGCTGTAGATCACGTTCGCATCGGGCAGGGGCTTCAACGCCTCGAGCTCGGCCACGCTGGCGTAGCGGTGGCCGGAGACCACCAGCGTGTGTTTCGGCGCCGCCTTGCGCACTTCGGCCGCCAGGTACGCCAGCAGCGCACGCGAGGCGCGCGCATCGGGCGTCTCGGGCTCGTTCAGCGGCTCGAACGCCAGCTTGCGCGCCGGCAGGTCGCGCAGCGCGCCGGCCAGCCAACGCCACAGACCGCCGAGCGCAACGCGGTGGGCCTTGCGCTCCACCACGCCGGCCTTGGCCTCGGGCGGCAGTTGCAGCGCGAGCACCACCAGCAGGTCGGCGCGCTGCGCCTCGATGATGGCGCCGCGCAGCGCGGCCAGCGCCGGCACGCGCGGCAGCCCGCGCTCATCGACCAGCGCCGCCGGATCGAACGGGATGCGCACGTGGTCGAGCCCGAGCGCGCGGATGCGCTTCCAGTCGGCGGCATCGGGCGCGAACGCCTCCTGCGCCGGGCCGTGCTGCAGCCAGTTGGAGAGGTTCACGCCGCGGGTGAGGTGCGCGAGCGCGACCGGGCGGGGCGCCTCGGCCGCGGCAGCGAGGCCCGAGCAGGCCAGCAGCGCGAACAGCAGCACGGCAATGTGGGAGCGGCCCATGGCCGCGACAGGGTCAAGTGACATGTTGTTGCAGGAACTCCGGGATGCGTTCCTCGAGCCACCAGCGCGGGCGCAGGTACGGCCCGGCCGCGCAGAAGCCGACGTGGCCGCCGCGCTCGCACAGCTCGAGCGTCATGCTGGGCGGTAGTTGCGCAGGCTCCGGCAGGACGGCCGGCGTCATGAACGGATCGTCCGCGGCGTGGATGGCGAGCACCGGCACGGCGATGTTGCCCAGGCGCCGGGCGCTGGAGGCGCGTTCGTAGTAGTCCTCGGCGTCGCGGAAGCCGTTGAGGACCGCGGTCGCAGCGTTGTCGAAATCGAAGAAGTCCTTGGCACGCGCGACTTTCTCGAGGTCAATGGGCAGCGGCACCTTGGCATGCTTGCGCAACAGCATCTGCTGCAGCTCGCC
>JANNLM010000260.1:0-18358 GCA_031396825.1 Gammaproteobacteria bacterium
GTGGTCGTGATGGATTTCATGGCGCAGCTGCAGGCGCACCTGATGTCGCATCAATACGAAGGCCTGCTGAAGAAGGCCAATCTGAAGTCGCTGGGCGCGCCCGGCATGGTTCGTTAAGGAAGTCCTATGAAAGTCAGAACATCGGTCAAGAAGATGTGCCGTAACTGCAAGGTGATCCGTCGCAAGGGGGTCGTCCGCATCCTCTGCACCGACGCCCGTCACAAGCAGCGCCAAGGCTAAGCCAAGAGGCTGATTCTTCTTGCATAAACAAGTGGTTACGTCTATACTGCGCGGCTTTTCCCAGCCGTCCAAAACGAAGGTTTGAGAGGGTTTCATGGCACGTATCGCCGGCGTCAATGTTCCCGCGAACAAGCATATGCATGTCGCGCTCCGCTCGATCTACGGGATCGGCAAGACGCGCGCGCTCAAGATCTGTGCGGGCGCGGGCATCAAGCCCGACGTGCAGGTCAAGGCGCTCACCGAGGGTGAGCTCGACCTGCTGCGCGCCCAGATCGCCAAGTTCACCGTCGAGGGCGACCTGCGCCGCGAGACGTCGATGAACATCAAGCGCCTGATCGACCTCGGCTGCTACCGCGGCCTGCGCCACAAGCGCGGCCTGCCGGTCCGCGGCCAGCGTACCCGCACCAATGCCCGTACCCGCAAGGGCCCGCGCCGCGCAATCCGCGCGTCGTCCACGCCCAAGCCGGCATCCAAAGACTAGAGACTGAAAATGAGCACCCCGAATCCCACCGCCCCCGCCGGCGCCGCCGCACCCAAGAAGAAGAAGGTCAAGAAGAACGTGACCGACGCCGTGGCGCACATCCACGCGTCGTTCAACAACACGATCGTCCTGATCACCGACCGCCAGGGCAACACGCTGTCCTGGGCCACGGCCGGCTCGTGCGGCTTCAAGGGCTCGCGCAAGTCGACGCCGTTCGCCGCCCAGGTTGCCGCCGAGAAGGCCGCGACCGCCGCCGCCGAGCACGGCGTCAAGACGCTCGAAGTGCTGGTCAAGGGCCCCGGCCCGGGCCGCGAGTCCGCCGTGCGCTCGCTGAACAACGCCGGCTTCAAGGTCACCAACATCACCGACGTGACCCCGATCCCGCACAACGGCTGCCGCGCTCCCAAGCGCCGCCGCGTGTAAGGCAGAACGACCATGGCCAAATACATCGGACCGAAGTGCAAGCTGTCGCGCCGCGTCGGCGCGGATCTCATGCTCAAGGGTCGCGGGCGCTCGCTCGAGACCAAGTGCAAGCTGGAGACCCCGCCGGGCCAGCACGGCGCGCGCAAGCAGCGCCCGTCGGACTACGCCCTGCAGCTGCGCGAGAAGCAGAAGCTCAAGCAGATGTACGGCGTGCTCGAGCGCCAGTTCCGCAACTATTACCTGAAGGCGTCGCGCAAGAAGGGTTCCACCGGCCTGCTGCTGCTGCAGATGCTGGAGAGCCGCCTCGACAACGCCGTCTACCGCATGGGCTTCGCCGCGACGCGCTCGGAAGCGCGCCAGCTGGTCAGCCACAAGGCGATCGCCGTCAACGGCAAGACCGTGAACATGCCGTCGTACACGGTCAACCCGGGCGACACCGTCGAGATCCGCGAGAAGGCCCGCGCCCAGACCCGCATTGCACAGGCGCTCGCGGTCGCCGCCCAGATCGGTTTCCCCGACTGGATGGAAGTCGACGAGAAGGGCCTCAAGGGCAAGTTCAAGGCGATGCCGGAGCGCGAGCAGATGCTGCCGGACATCAACGAAAACCTGGTCGTGGAGTTGTACTCCAAGTAATTCAGCTGGCGCCCTCGTGGCGCCAGGTTGCGAATCTCAGCGCTGCGACCGGCGGGACGGATTCGCGATACTCGTTTCATCACTGAGGTAATTGCACATGCAAGCTGTCACCGATCTTCTGAAGCCGCGCACCATCGAAGTGGAGCCGGTTTCGGCCAACCGCGCCCGCGTCTCGCTGGAGCCCATGGAGCGCGGCTTCGGCCACACGCTCGGCAACGCGCTGCGCCGCATCCTGCTGTCGTCGATCCCCGGCGCCGCCATCACCGAGGCCAAGATCGAAGGTGTGGTGCACGAGTACTCGACGCTCGAGGGCGTGCAGGAAGACGTGCTCGATATCCTGCTCAACATGAAGAACGTCGCCGTCAAGATGCACTCGCGCGAGAGCGCCGTGCTCAAGCTCGAGAAGTCCGGCAAGGGCGTGGTCAAGGCCTCCGACATCAAGCTCGACCACGACGTCGAGATCGTGAACCCGGACCTGGTGCTCGCGCACCTGACCGGCGGCACGCTGAAGATGGAGCTCAAGGTCACGCGCGGCCGCGGCTACGTACCGGCCGCAGGCCCGGGCGCCCTCGGCGAAGAGGAACACAGCACCATCGGCGCGCTGCGCCTCGACGCTTCGTACAGCCCGGTCCGCCGCGTCAGCTACGCGGTCGAGCGCGCGCGCGTTGAGCAGCGCACCGATCTCGACAAGCTGATCCTGGACGTCGAGACCAATGGCGGCATCGACGCCGCCGAGGCCGTGCGCCTGTCGGCGCGCATCCTGCGGGACCAGCTGAGTGTGTTCGTGGACCTGCAGGCCGAGGCGGCCGAGACCACGGAAGGCGGCTCCAAGGAGCTGTCGCCGATCCTGTTCCGCCCGATCGACGACCTCGAGCTGACGGTGCGCTCGGCGAACTGCCTGAAGGCCGAGAACATCTACTACATCGGCGACCTGGTGCAGCGCACCGAGGCCGACCTGCTGAAGACGCCGAACCTCGGCAAGAAGTCGCTCACCGAGATCCGCGATGCGCTGCGTGCGCACAGCCTCGACCTGGGCATGACGCTCGAGAACTGGACGCCGCCGAAGGTGACGGCGTAAGCCGTCATCCTGAGCGAAGCGAAGGATCTCCTTAGGAACTAGAAAATGCGCCACGGAACCCACGGCAATCACCTCGGCCACAGCAGCAGCCATCACAAGGCCAACATGCAGAACCTGGCCTCGGCCCTGTTCCGCCATGAGCTGATCAAGACCACGCTGGCCAAGGCCAAGACGCTGCGCCGCGTCGCCGAGCCGCTCATCACGCGCGCCAAGAGCGACACCCTGGCCAACCGCCGGGTGGTGTTCGCGCGCCTGCGTGACCGCGACATGGTGACCAAGCTGTTCGGCGAGCTGGGCCCGCGCTACAAGGCGCGCCCGGGCGGCTACACCCGCGTGCTGCGCTGCGGCTTCCGCGCCGGCGACAGCGCGCCGATGGCCTACATCGAGCTGGTCGGCCGTCCGGCCCAGGCTGCCGCGATCGAGCCCGAAACCACCAAGGCTCCGGCCAAGGCGGCGAAGGTCGAAAAGGCCGTCACGGGCAAGGGCCCCAGGCAAAAGAAAGCTGCCGGGGGTTGATCCGGCGGTTCGAGGACCCAAGGCCGCGGCTAACCCCGCGGCCTTTTCTTTTGCAGCGCAGCAAAATAAATCGCACTGCAGCATGGAACTTTTTTCGATTGCCGTATTGCGATTTCGTTAAGGCCCCGCGTATCATCGCGCAGTCAATACGTTATTGGGGGCTTCAAGAGTAGGTTCGAGCCGTTCCAGTCGGCGCGAAAACACTACATTTTTCATACAACCTCAGCTCCAGTCTGAGAGTTATCCACTTCGGGGGATTCACGGATGACGACTTCACTTCGTAATGTTTTTGGTTTCATCACCTTCCTGTTCGGAATTTCAGCTTCGGCTGCCGCCATTGCCCAGACCGCTCCCGCGGCTGCGCCGGCAGAAGAGTCGACCGAACTCGAAGCCATCGAGGTCACCGGTTCGCGCATCTCGCGCGTCGACGCGATTGCCGAGAGCCCGATTTACACGGTCGATCGTGATGCGCTGATCAGCAGCGGCTACACGACCGTCGATCAGTTCCTCAACACGCTGCCGCAGATCGTCCCGAGCGTGTCCTCGCAGTCGAACAACCCGAGCTCCAACGGCCGGGCGTTCGTCGACCTGCGCGGTCTCGGCGTGGCCCGCAACCTCGTGCTGATCGACGGCAAGCGCCCGATGGGCCAGGCCAGCGGCGGCACGATCGTCGACACCAATACGATTCCCGCGGCGCTCGTCGAGCGCATCGAGATCATCACCGGTGGCGCGGCCGCGACCTACGGCGCCGACGCAATCGCCGGCGTGGTCAACTTCATCATGAAGAAGGACTACGAGGGTTTCGCCCTCGACAGCCAGTTCAAGGAAACCCAGGAACTGGACGGCATCGAGCGCGGCGTCAGCATGACTGCCGGCAATCAGTTCGACGGTGGCAAGGGCTCGGCCGTGTTCAACTTCAGCTACTTCTCCCGTGACGCCATCTACAAGGGCGCGCGCGCCTACGCGGCGCAGGCCACCAGCGGCACCGGCTCGTTCCCGAACGGCAGCTACAACCCGGGCGCCAACGCGCCGTCGCAGGGCGCGGTCGACGCCATGTTCGGCCCCAACCTCTGCAATGCGAACGGCGGCGACACCGGTTTCGGCCTGAACCCGGACGGCTCGCCGTTCTGCACGGGCGTGGGCAACGGCAACCTGACGCGTCAGGTGCAGGGCTACACCGGCCCGATGTCGGACGTCGCCCTGTTCTTCTTCCCGGACACGTTCTCGTACAACTTCGAGCCGGACAACATCCTGGTGCTGCCGCTCGAGCGCTACAACCTGTTCGGCAACTTCAACCTCGAAATCAGCGAGCACTTCAATCCGTACGCGCAGCTGATGTTCACCAACTACAACGCGCTGCAGGAACTCGCGCCGACGCCGGCAAGCGGCGCGACGGGCTTCAGCATCCCGACGACCAACCCGTTCATTCCGGCGGGTCTCGCCAACCTGCTCGCCAGCCGCGCGACGCCGGGCGCGAACTTCGCGTTCAGCAAGCGCTTCAAGGCGCTCGGCGGCCGTACCGGCTACAACACGCATGACGTGTGGCAGCTGACGACCGGCACCAAGGGCTACATGGCGGGCACCTGGAACTACGACGTGTACGCGTCGTTCGGCCGGTCCGTCCTCAACGAGCGCCAGGGCGGCAACGTGCGCCTCGATCGCACCACCGCGCTGCTGACCGCAGCCGATGGCGGCGCCTCGGTGTGCGCGGGCGGCCTCAACCTGTTCGGCGATACCGTGATCAGCGCTGCGTGCCAGGCCCGCATCGGGCTCGAAGCGAAGAACCTGACGGTGGTCGAGCAGGGCATTACCGAACTCGAGTTCACCGGCAACGTGATCGACCTCCCGGCCGGCGCGATGCAGGCGGCGGTCGGCGCAAGCTACCGCGACGTCGACTTCGACTTCCGTCCGGACAGCGGCCTGACGCCGGGTGTCGTCGCCGGCTTCAACGAGCAGCTGCCGGTCGCGGGCAAGCTCAACTACACGGACTACTTCGCCGAGCTTTATGTCCCGCTGCTGAGCGACATGCCCTTCGCGAAGCACCTGTCCGCGTCGCTCGGCCTGCGCCAGACCGACGCGAGCTCGACGGGGTCTGCGACCTCGTACAAGCTCACGCTGGACTACGGCATCAACGACATGTTCCGCGCGCGCGGCGGCTTCCAGAGCGCGATTCGCAGCCCGAACGTGGCTGAGTTGTTCGCGCCGCAGCTGAACAACTTCCCGACGGCAACCGGCCAGGATCCGTGCAACACGGGCGGCGCGATCGCTGCCGACCCGGTCATGGGCCGTAACGGCGCGAACGGCGCCAACGTCCAGGCTCTCTGCAACGCGCAGTCGGCGGTGTCGGGCGGCCCGGCGTTCAACCAGCCGGCCGGCCAGTTCCAGGCCATCGTTGGCGGCAACCCGAATCTCGACAACGAGACCGCGGACAGCTTCACGCTCGGTGTGGTCGCCACGCCGCTCGACAAGCTGACCCTGTCGGTTGACTACTTCTCGATCGAGATGGACGACGTCATCGCGGCGGTCGGTGCGGTCACCATCGTGCAGCGCTGCTTCAACCGCGACGGCGCGAACCCGACCTACGACATCAACAACAACTGGTGTCAGCAGTACTCGCGCAACGCGGCGACCGGTGGCGTGCAGAACATCCTGCAGTTGTCGCAGAACCAGGCCAAGCTGACCGTGGAAGGCATCGACCTCAATGCCAGCTACGGCCTCGGCATCGGCCCGGGCGAGCTGAACCTCGCGATGCTGGCGACCTACCTGATGGCGAACGAGGTCCAGGTGACGTCGGTCGATCCGGTGCAGGACTTCGCCGGCACCATCGGCTCGACGACCGGTTCGTCGGCGCCGGAGTGGAAGGCGACGCTCCTCACCGGATACACCTGGAACAACATCTCGGCCTCGGTCACCAACCGTTACATCGCCAAGATGGACCACAGCACGTCGGTCACGTCTCCGGCCACGGCCGCTCCCGGCGTGGACGCGACGTACTACACGGACATCGCTGCGGACTACAAGCTGCCCAACAACCTGAAGATCCGCGCGGGCATCAACAACATTTCGAACCAGCAGCCGCGTCTGTACCTGCCGAACGTGCAGGCGAACACCGACCCGTCGCTGTACGACGTGCTCGGCCGTTCGTTCTTCGTCGGTCTCAGCTGGGAGATGTAAGCGGCACCTGCTGAACAGAGTGAACTCTCGGGGCGGCCCACGGGCCGCCCCGATTTTTTTTGCGGCGGGCTTTACACCGGCCGCAGCCACACGGTATTAAGCACACCCCCACGCCGTCATACGCCCACCATGTCCGAGCCCGCCGCCGTCCCCCCCGTCGCTCCCGCGCCGGGCCCCGGCACCGAGATCATCAGCGACCAGTCGCCCAGCCTGGGCCCCTTGCTGGCGGAGATCGGCGCCACGCTGGTGGTGAGCACCTACCAGGCTGGCAAGGTGGTGGTGGCGCGCCACGAGGCCGGCATCGTCCGCACCGACTTCCTCGACGTGCGCCGGCCGATGGGCATCGCGGTGGCGCCGGGCCAGCTCGCCATCGGCGCGCAAGGCGAAATCCTGTTCTACCAGGACGTCAAGTCCAACTGCGCCAAGCTGGAGCCGGCGGGGAAGTTCGACGCCTGTTACCAGCAGCGCTACGCGCACCTGACCGGACAGATCGACATCCACGAGATGAGCTTCTCCGCGGACGGCCAGATCTGGTTCATCAACACACGCTTCTCCGCGATGTGCACGCTGCACGGCTCCACCAGCTTCGCGCCGGTGTGGCGGCCGCCGTTCATCACCAGCTACGCGTCCGAGGACCGCTGCCACCTCAACGGCCTCGGCCTGCGTGACGGGCGGCCGCGCTACGTCACGGCGCTTGGAGAAAGCGACCAGCCCGCGGGCTGGCGCGAGCGCAAGGCCGACGGCGGCGTGCTGATCGACCTGGTCGGCTCCCGCACCATCTGCCGCGGCCTGTCGATGCCGCACTCGCCGCGCTGGCACGCCGACCGCCTGTGGATCTGCGAATCCGGCAAGGGCACGCTGGCGACGGTCGATCCTGCCACCGGCGCGATGGCGACGGTCGCCGAGCTGCCGGGCTTCACGCGCGGCGTCGATTTCGCCGGGCCGTACGCCTTCGTCGGCCTCTCACAGATCCGCGAAAGCGGCACCTTCAGCGGCATCCCGATCGCCGAGCGCGCGGCCGAGCGTAATTGCGGCGTCTGGGTGGTCGATGTCCGCACGGGCGAGCAGGTCGGCGCGCTGCGCTTCACGCAGGGCGTGCAGGAGATCTTCTCGGTACAGCTGCTGCATGGCATCAAATGCCCGGCCCTGCTCGACAAGCTGAACAAGGTCGCCCTGGAGAGCTATTTCTTGCCCACCGAAACGCTCCGGGACGTGCGCCAGACGCCCCCGGCGACGGCGAACAAGGCCGGCGCAGCCTGATTTCCGCCTCCGTTCAGAAATGTTGCAGCGCGGAACTTTCTATAAACACAGGCAAATTTTCGTTTCAGTCTGTTGACGCCCCACCTTTGACGAGGCTATTCTGCCGCGCATCACGAAGCGGCTGGCTGGCGTGGGTAACGGAGCAGTCAGCAGTTTCAATGCTTGTTCCTATCGCACTACTGGGGGATTCATCGCATGAAACGCGGAAAGGAAACCGGATCGTTCCACCCTGTCTTTAGCGACGAATCGAAGTTTCGTTTGGCAGTGAAAAGCGCGCTGCTCGCCGGCCTTGCCGCGGGCGCGCCCTCCGTCATGGCTCAGGAAACTCCGCCCGCAGGCGAGAGCACCGAGCTCGACGTACTCGAGGTGACCGGCACGCGCCTGCCGCAGCTGAACGTCACCAGCACCAGCCCGGTCATCCTGGTCGGTGAAGAGGAAATCAAGTTCCAGGGCACGGTCAACATCGAGACCCTGATCAACAGCATGCCGCAGACGTTCGCCGAGTTCTCCACCGGCGATTCGAACGGCGCGACCGGCACGGCCACCGTCAACCTGCGCGGCCTGGGCTCGTCCCGCACGCTGGTCCTGATCGACGGCAAGCGCCTGATGCCGGGCGATCCGGTGCTGAGCCCCTCGGCGCCGAACCTGAACTTCATTCCCGCGCCGCTGGTCGAGGGCATCGAAATCCTGAGCGGTGGCGCATCCGCCGTGTACGGTTCGGACGCCGTCGCTGGCGTCGTGAACTTCCACATGAGGAACGACTTCGAGGGCTTCAAGCTCGATGCGCAGCACGGTCAGAGCACGGAGATGGATGCCGACCAGACCGAGTACAGCCTGCTGTGGGGCAGCAACTTCGCCCGCGGCTCGGGCAACGTGACCCTCTACGCCGGCTACACGCGCCTCGGCGCGCTGACGCAGGCCGAACGTGACGTGTCGGCCTGCTCGATCACGACGCCGGGCTCCGGCGCCACCCACGTCTGCGCCGGTTCGCGCACGCTCTCTGAAGGCCTGGTGTACAGCTACATCGACGGCTACCACCTGATCGATCCGGCCGGCACGCGCGCCTTCATCCCGGACGACGGCCGCACCTTCAACTTCGCGCCGTTTAACTACTTCCAGCGTCCGACCGATCGCTACAACCTGGGTGGTTTCGCGCACCGCGAAGTCAACGAGAACCTCGAGGTCTACGCCAGCGCAATGTTCATGGACGACCGCACGGTCGCCGCGATCGCGCCGTCGGGCCTGTTCTTCGTCAACGTCTCGATGCGCTGCAACAACCCGTTCCTGTCGGCCCAGCAGCGCCAGGAGCTCTGCACCGACAACGGCCTGGCGGCGACCGACGTCGCCGACTTCCTGTTCGCCAAGCGCACGGTCGAGCTCGGCCCTCGCGAGGCGGACCTGCGCCACACCGACAACCGCATCGTCATCGGTGCGCGCGGCGCGGCGCGGTGCCGGTGGTGGAAGGGCTGAAGTACGACTTCTCGATGCAGCGCGGTGAGAGCCTCTACTCCACCAACAACGGCGGCTACGTCAACACGGCCAATGCCCGCAACGGCATGGAAGTGGAAGACGACGGCCTCGGCAACCCGGTGTGCATGTCCGGCGACGCCGACTGCGTACCGATCGACCTGTGGCAGCTCGGTCAGCTGACGCCGGCGATGGTCGACTACATGAGCGCCACCGGCTACATCCAGGCGAACATGATTGAAGAAGTCGTGATCGGCGTGCTGACCGCCGACCTCGGCACCTACGGCCTGCAGATGCCGACCGCGGCGTCGGGCCTCGCCGTGGCCCTGGGCATGGAGTACCGCAGCGAGGCGCTGGACTACAACCCGGACGAGCTCGTGGCCGGAGGCCAACTCGGTGGCGGTGGCGGTCCCAGCCCGCCGATCTCGGGCAAGTACAACGTGCACGAGGTCTTCGGCGAGGTGCGCCTGCCGCTGATCGAGAACATGCCGATGGCCAACCTGCTGCTGATTGACGCGGCGTTCCGCTCGTCGGACTACTCCTCGGCCGGCAGCGTCACCGCCTACAAGTTCGGCGCCCAGTACGCCCCGATCAAGGACATCCAGGTTCGCGGCAGCTACCAGCGCGCTTCGCGTGCACCGCAGGTCACGGAACTGTTCGCTCCGGCCGGGCTCGGCCTGTTCGCGGGCAGCGATCCCTGCGCCGGCGCCAACCTGTTCGGCAACCCGACCGCAGCGACCCAGGCACAGTGCCTCAACACCGGCGTCACCGCCGAACAGTATCAGGACGGTCTTGACGGTCCGCTGGTTGACAGCGGCGCGCCGGGCGGCGCGGGCGGCATCCAGGAGTGCATCGCTGGCCAGTGCAACGGCTTCTTCGGTGGCAACCCGACCCTCGACGTCGAGGAATCCACGACGACGTCCTTCGGTGTCGTGCTGACGCCGTCGATGATCGAGGGGCTCGAAGTCACTATCGACTACTTCGACATCGAGGTCACTGACGCCATCGGCGTGGTCCCGCCGCAGGTTGCCCTCACGCAGTGCCTGCTGGGCGGCTCTCCGCTGCTCTGCGGCCTGATCAATCGCGGCCCCACCGGCAATATTTGGGGTGAGCCGACCAACCCGAACGCAGGGTTCATCACCGCCAGCAACGTCAACCTCGGCGCCTTCGCCACCCAGGGCATCGACATCGATGCGACTTACAAGATGGGCCTGGGCGATATGGGCAACCTGAGCATCGGCTACGTCACCACCTTGCTCTCGAAGCTCGAGGTCAACGTGGGTCCGGGCCTGGGTACGTACGACTGCGCCGGCCTGTACGGCGTCACCTGCGGCACGCCGTCGCCCGAGTACCGCCACAAGATGCGCTTGACGTGGCAGACCCCGGCGAACCTGTTGGCGTCGCTGCAGTGGCGTTATTTCGGCGCAACCGACCTGGACAAGAACACGTCCGATCCTGACCTGCAGGTTGGCAATCCGAACACGATTGACGGCGAGCTGAAGGCCAAGAACTACGTGGACATCTCCGCACAGTACGTCCTGCCGCCGATGGCCGGAGCCAGCAAGCTGACGCTGCGCGCCGGCATCAACAACGTGCTCGACACCAAGCCGCAGGTGGTGTCCAGCAACAACCCGAACCCGGTCTCCAGCCCGCCGTTCGGCAATGGCAACACCTTCCCGAACGTGTATGACGTATTTGGTCCGTCGTTCTTCATCGGGTTGGGCGCCGACTTCTAAGACGAAGAGGTTTGAAGGTGTAACGGCGCGGCGGCCCTTGGGCCGCCGCGCTTTTTTTCCGACCGCATGAATACGGCCACCGCTCCCACGCGCGAAGGCGCCGAGACCATCACTACCGACCTGGTCAAGGCGTTCGAGCATGCGCTTGCGCTCGAGCGGGCAGGGCGCTTTGCCGACGCCGAGACGGTGTACCGGCAGATCCTGGCGCAGACCACCGACAACGCCGCACCGCTGCTGCACAACCTGGCGCTCGTGCTCCGCTCCCAAGGCCGCATCGCAGACGGCGAAGCCACCGCGCGCCAGGCCATCGCCCTCGATCCGGCCAAGCCCAGCTTCCACAACACCCTCGGCGTGCTGCTGCGCGCCCTCAGCCGCTTTGACGAGGCCGAAGCCGCCTACCGCCAGGCGCTGGCCCTGTGGCCCGGTTACCCGGAGGCGCACTTCAACCTGGGACTGCTGCACGAGCTGCGCGGCCGCCCCAAGGACGCGATCGCCGAGCTGCGCGAGGCGGTGCGGCTGCAGCCCACGTACCTGCAGGCGCGCACGCGCCTGGCCGTCCTGCTGCAGCGTGCAGGCGAACCGCAGGAGGCCCTGCGCGAGCTGGAGGCCGCGGGCACCGGCGCCGCCGATACCTTTGAGGTGCAGTATTACCGCGGCGGGGCGCTGACCGCCTTGCGGCGCCACGACGACGCGGTCGCGGCCCTGGAGCAGGCGGTGAAGCTCCGGCCCGACAGCCTCGAGGCGACGCTGGCGATGGCCGCCGCGCTGCGCGAGGCCGGCCGCAACGACGAGGCGCTGGCGGCGTACTGGCGTGCGATGGAAGCGCGGCCAGACCGGCTGGCGACGCACGAGGAGATGAACCGGCTGGCGTGGACCACCGGCCGGCACGACCTGTACCTGCGCTCCTTTGCCTACGTGCGCGAGCGCCGCGGCCCCGATCCCGAGCTGTTGCAGGTCGAAGCCGCTTTCCACCTGCGGCGCGACGGCTTCGCCGCCGCCGAGCGCCTGCTGCGCGAGGCGCGCACCCTGGCCCCCGGCCGCGGCGACGTCGCTGCGCTGCTGGCCCGCACGCTCGCCGGGCAGGGGCGCTTCGAGGAGGCCTACCCGCTGTTCATCGAGGCGATCAACGCCGCCCCCGGCGTCGTCCTGCACCGCGTCGAGTTCGGCTTCGCCCTGCTGCGCGACCACCAGGCGCCCGAGGCGCTGGCGGTGTTCGACCAGGCGCTGCGCATCAGCCCGTTCGACCAGCTGGTGCTCGCCGGCCTGAGCCTGGCTTACCGCGAGCTCGAGGACCAGCGCTACCACGCGCTGGTGGACTTCTCGCGCTACGTCCGCATCTACGACCTGCAGGGCCCTCCCGGGGCGCGCGACACCGCCCGCTTCAACCAGGCGCTCGCGCAGGAGCTGGAGTCGCTGCACACGGTCAAGGTGGAACCGATCGAGCAGACCCTGCGTGGCGGCACGCAGAGCACCGGCAAGCTGTTCGACGAGCGGCTGCCGATGGTGCAGCACCTGCGCGAGAGCGTGGAGCAGGCCATCGCCGACTACTCCAAGCAGCTCGACCCGAACCTGCTTCACCCCGTGGCGATGCGCAACGCCGCGCAGCTGCGCTTCGCCGGCTCGTGGTCCTGCCGGCTGGCGAGCGGCGGTTACCACAACAACCACGTGCATCCGCAGGGCTGGCTCAGCTCCGCCTATTACGTGCGGCTGCCGGAGCAGGTGCAGGACGAGAAGCACCGTCCAGGCTGGCTCAAGTTCGGCGAGTCCAACCTCGCGCTCGGCGAGCGCGACGCGCCGGGGCAGGCGCTCAAGCCCGTGGTGGGCCGCCTGGTGTTGTTCCCGTCGTTCTTCTGGCATGGCACGGTGCCGTTCACCGATGGCGGCGACCGCCTCGCCGTCGCCTTCGACGTCGCGCCGATGCCCGCCCGGGCCGCCGCGCCCGGGCCGTCCGCCGACGAGATCCATCCGATGGCACTGACGCCATGAGCCGGCCCGCGACCGAGGTGCGCGGCGACGCGGCCCAGCAGGCCAACGCCAGCGCGATGCGCGCCATGGCCGTCGGCGATTTCGCGACGGCGCGCGACACGCTGAAGAAGGCTCTGATCACCGCCGGCGACCGCATCCCGCTGTGGCTCAACCTCGCCGCGAGCTGCCGTGGGCTGGGCGACGCCGCGGGCGCGCTGGCGGCGGTAGAGGGGGCGCTGCGCGTCGACCCGCGTTCGTTCCGCGCGCTGCTGATGAAGGGCACGCTGCTCGAGAAAACCGACGCGCGCCGGCAGACCGCCATGTTGTACGGCGCCGCGGTCGGGCTGGCGCCGCCGGCCGAGTCCCTCGATGCCCCCACGGTGCAGGCGCTGCAACACGCGCGCGAGTACAACACCCGCTACCTCGAGGAGCTGGCGTCGTTCATCGGCCGGGAGATCGGCCCGGTGCGCGAGCGCGGCAGCAGCGCCGAGGCGCGCCGGGTCAGCACCTTCGTGGACCTGACGCTGCAGCGCAAGCCGAATTTCCGCCAGGAGCCGTCCGAGTTCTTCTACCCGGGGATGCCGGCGATCGAGTTCTGGGAGCGCGAGGAATTCCCGTGGCTGGCCGACGTCGAGGCCGAGACGGCGCGCATCCGCACCGAGTTGCAGCAGATCCTGCAGGACGATTTCCGCGACTTCGTGCCGTACGTGCAGCGCCCGGAAGGCGTGCCGATGGACCAGTGGAAGGACCTCAACCACTCGCGGCGCTGGGGCGCGCTGCACCTGCTGTGGTATGGCGAGCGGGTCGAGAAGAACGCCGGGCGCTGCCCGGTGACCATGGACCTGCTCGGGCGCGTGCCGCAGCCGCACGTGCCGCGCCGCTCGCCCGCCGCGATGTTCTCGGCGCTGCAGCCGAAGACCCGCATCCCGGCGCACACCGGCGTGGCCAACACGCGCCTGGTCACGCACGTGCCGCTGATCGTGCCGGAGGGCTGCGGCTTCCGCGTCGGTAACGAGACGCGGCGCTGGCGCGAGGGCACGGCCTGGGTGTTCGACGACACCATGGAGCACGAGGCCTGGAACAACAGCGACCAGCCGCGCGTGATCCTGATCTTCGACGTGTGGAACCCGCGCCTGAGCCTCACCGAGCGCGACCTCGTCGCCTCCGTCATGCAGGCCATGGACAAGTTCAACGGCGAAGCGCCGAAGTCCGACCTCTGACCCATGGCCGACCCGGTGCAGGCCCTCGAGCGCGCGGCCGCGGGCGGCGACGCCGCCGCGGCGACGCGCCTCGGCGAAATGCTGCTCGGCGGCGAGGGCGGGGCGGTGGATACCGCGCGCGCGGTCGAGTTGATCCAGGCGGGCGTCGCGGGCGGTGATGCGCGCGCCTGCGCGCTGGCGGCGCTCGTCGCCGGCGCCGGCGTCGGCCGGCCACCGGATTGGGACGAATGCCTCGACCAGCTGGCGCGCTCCGCCGAGCTCGGCTCCGAGGCGTCGCGCGACGAGCTGCGCCTGCTGGCGGGCGCGCCAGCCGGCGCGTCCGACTGGTTCGCGCTGCGCCGGGCCGTCGACGTGGCGGCCTGGCTGGCGCCGCCGCCGAAGCAGGCGCTGAGCGAGGACCCGCGCCTGCGCGTGTTCGAGAACTTCGCCACGCCGGCGACCTGTGACTGGCTCATCGGCCGCGCGCGCCGGCGCCTGGCGCCAGCGCGCGTCTACGACGTTGGCAGCGGCGCCGCCGCCGTGCACCACGCCCGCACCAACAGCGAGACCGACTTCAACATCGTCGAGTGTGACGTCGTGCTGCTGCTGCTGCGCGCGCGCATTGCCGCCGCCACCGGCTTGCCGCCGGCGGTCATGGAACTGACCAAGGTGCTGCACTACCGTCCGGGCCAGGAGTTCCTCCCGCACTACGACTTCATCGACCCTGAAGTGCCTGGTTACGGGGACGAACTGGCGGCGCGCGGCCAGCGCCTGGCGACGCTGCTGCTCTACCTGAACGAGGAGTACGCCGGCGGCGAGACCGACTTCCCGCGGCTGGGCATCCGCTACAAGGGCCGTCGCGGCGCCGCGCTGCTGTTTGCCAACGTCGACCGCGCCGGCGCGCCGGACCGCCGCACGCTGCACGCCGGGCTGCCGCCGTCGTCGGGCGAGAAATGGCTGCTGTCACAATGGATCCGGGACCGGACCCCCGCGCAGCAAGAGAGAACGCAATGAAAATGCATATGCCGTCGCACACGTTGATCCTGGCCTGCGCCTTGCTGTTCAGCGAGGCGGCGCCGGCAGCCGAGATCCCGGTCAGGGACTTCGCGCGCTGGGGCGACTACCAGACCGTCAAAATCTCGCCTGACGGCAAATACGTTGCTGTGTCCAAGTGGCTCGGCGACACATCGGGCCTTGCCTTCATCGACCTGGAGTCCAGGAAAGTCACGGGCTCGATGCGGCTGGTACGCGGCGACAGCCCAACCCGTTTCGCATGGGTTGGCCCGCAACGCGTCATCATTCCGATCGCGAAGCAATACGGCCCGCTCGACCAGCTCTACCTGACCGGCGAGTTGATCGCGATCAATGCCGATGGCTCGGGCAAGAAATACCTGTTCGGCGTGCGCGGCAAGAGCCTGACGGACTCCATTCATCTCAAATCCGGCAAGAGCGAGGCGGCGAGCGCCGAACTGGTTCACCCCCTGCCGGGCGACCCTGACTACGCGATGGTGTCGATCTGGCCCTGGGACAAGCCGGACGATCGCACGTTGCCGTTTGTCGACCGCATTAACGTAAATACGGGCCAGCGGCGCCGCGTCAGCACCGTGCCCTCGTACGGGGCCGCCGTGATCACGGACGAGCAAGGGCAGCCTCGCTTCGGAGCGGGCATCCGACCGGATGACCGCTGTTGCGAGCTGGTCGCGGTGCCCAAGGGCTCCAGCAGCTGGAAGACGCTCACGGCAACTTTTGGCGACGTGGAGCTGCTGGACATCTCGCGTGATGGGGGATCGGCGTATTTTCTGACGCGGGCCGCCGGGCAGCCTTCTTGTTTGCAGGAATACGCGTTCGAGCGCGACGAAATACGCGCAGTGCAGTGCGATTCGTCCATCGCGCTCGAGGCCATCCTGTCCGTCGATAGGAAGCCCGTCGCCGTGCGGCGCGAGGCTGGCAAGCCGCAGACAACGTACCTCGACGTCTCCGATCCTGCCGCCCGCATGCAGAAATCCCTCGAGAACAGCTTCAAGGGGCAACGCGTGACGATTACGAGCCGGACGCTTGACGGCGCCAAGGCCATCGTCCTGGTGGACGGGGACCGCAATCCCGGCGACTTCTACCTGCTCGACGCCGAAAAGAAGAAGGTCGACCTGATCATGACCCGGCGCAGCTGGATCGATCCGGCCGCGATGCAGCCGATGGAGCCGTTCGACTTCACGGCGCGCGACGGCATGGCGCTGCACGGCTACGTCACCGCACCCGACGGCCTGGCCGCGCGCAAGCTGCCGACCGTCGTCATGCCGCACGGCGGGCCGCATAGTGTCCGCGATTACTGGGCATGGGATGCCGGCGCGCAGCTGCTGGCCTCGCGCGGTTACGCCGTGCTGCAGGTCAACTACCGCGGCTCTGCTGGCTACGGGTTGGACTACGAGCTGGCGGGACACCGGAAGTGGGGCACGGCCATGCAGGACGACATCACCGACGCGGTGAAATGGGCGGTCGGGCAGGGCATCGCAGATCCCGCGCGCATCTGCATATACGGCAATGGCTACGGTGGCTACGCCGCGCTGATGAGCGCCACGCGCGAGCCGGACCTGTATCGCTGCGCTGTCGGTTTTGCCGGGACGTACGACCTTCAGGCCCAATCGAAGGACAGCACCACTGCCGACTCGTGGACTGGGCTCAGGTACCTGGCCGACGTTATCGGCACTGATCCCAAGGAACTGGCGGCGCAGTCACCGGTTACGCACGTCGGCAAGCTCAAGGCGCCGGTTCTGATCGTTCACGGCACCGCCGACCGGCGCGTGCCGTTCAGTCAGGCCAAGCAATTACGCGCGGCCCTCGAACAGGCCCACAAGTCGTACGAGTGGCTCGAGTTCTCGGGCGAGGAGCACGGTCTCTGGCTCGAGGCCAACCGGGAAGCGTTCTACAACAAGCTGCTGGAGTTCCTCGCCAAGCACATCGGCGGCGGCTCCGCGCCGCCCGCCGCGCCTAGCCCGGCGGCAGCCCCTTCAGGCGGCTGAGCACCGGCTCCAGTTGCGGCAGCACGCGGCCGATCTCGGCCTCGTGGCGGCGCCACTTGCCGGCTTCCGGCGCCGACAGCGAATGGCGCGACAGCGGCAGCGGCGCGGCGACGCGCTCGCGCAGCTTCTCGTCGAACGGCACCTCGGCGAAGGCGCACAGGCGCCGCACCGCGCGCTCCGGATCGGCGACGAAATCGGCGTAGCGCAGCGTGGTCCAGTCGCCCGCCGGCAGGCGGGCGAGGTCATCGAGGATGATCTCGTTGGTCGTGCGCCACTGGAACGCCGCGATCTCCTCGAGCGGGCGCTCACGCATTTCGCGCCAGCCCGGCGGCAGCAGCAGCGACCACGGCCGATCAACGCCGTCCAGCGATGGGTACATGACGTACTTGCCGCTCTGCCAGGCGTCCATGATGCTGCCGAGGTTCTCCTCGGGCTCGCGCCACAGGAACACGAAACGGGCGTCGGGGAACGCGGCCTTGAGGAACGGGATGCGCAGGGCGTTCTTGGGGGTTTTCTCGAGCAGCCGAACGGTTTCGCCCGGCGCGGGCGGCTGGCCGTCGGCGCGGCGCAGGTCGCGGTCGAGCGTTTCGTGGATGCCCTGCGCGATGTCCGGCGTGAGCTGCTCGCCGGTCAGCCGGTTTGAATCCGCGCCCCCGGCGCCCGGCTGCAGGGTGGCGAACTGTTCGACCAGGTGATGCGCTTCGCCGCCGAGCGTGCACAGGCCGGCGGCCTGCGCCAGCGTCTCGAACAGCAGCGTGCTGCCGGAGCGTGGCGCCGCGACGATGAACACGGGGCGGGTCACGTTCAGGTGCCGGGCGCTGGCGGCGGCGACCGGCGTTTCCGAATCGCCCGCGGCGGCCTGGGCCGCGCGCGCCTCGGCGGTTTCGGGCAGGTTCAACGAATAACGCAGCACGCCCTGCAGCAGCGTGTCCATGAACAGCGCGCCGTTGCTGCGCAGGCGCAACGGCACCGGCGAGCGTGGCATCTGGGCGCGTAGCTGCTTGCGCAGCTCGATGTAGTAGCGCCAGCCGTCCGGGTGGTCCGCCATCAGCGACCACAACTGGCGCCACTCGGAGCAGTAGCCCTTGAGCAGCATGACCATGCGGTTGACCACGGGCTGCGCCTCGGGCGGCAGCGCCTGCGGCGCGAGGTCACCGATGAGCCGGTCG